>JANOEF010000351.1:0-18600 GCA_031413075.1 Acidobacteriota bacterium
GCTCTCTTTGCCATCGTGAAGATAGATTTTAGAGAAAAGTTCGTAAGTTAAGGCAATATCAAAATTTGCTTCACGGTTTTTAGTGTCATTCGTCTGCGTTTTTTTTGCCAAAGTCATCGCGGTTCCGGCTAATTCCAAAGCCTCTTGTTTTCCGCTGTTGCGGCTCAAAGTCTCAGCAAAACTTGTATGACTTGCGAATTGATTTCTCATTAAATTCGGGTCATTTGGAATAACTTGGGCGAGTTGCTCAATCGTTTCAAACATTTTCTCGTGATATGGTAAAGCCTGTTTGAAAAATGATTGATCACTCTCCGATAAATTATTCATTTCGGTATTTTCACCTAACCAAAAGTAATCCGTTCCGATTCGTTGATTCGCTCGTGCCAACATCCGCAGACTTTCAGGATTCTGCGGATCGGCTCGGTAAAGTTCCTCTGCAAAAGTGAGGGCTTTTAAATGATATTCAAGTTTTTGCAAGAGTGAATCTTTATTAGCCAACCCTCCAACCGAATCACCGTAGCGAATATAAAGCATCGCAAGTTGAGAAAGACGTTTAATATTTTGCGGTTCGACCGCCAAACTTTTCTCGATGATTTTTGCAGTTTTGTTTAGCAAATTCTGTTTTTCCTCAACCGATGCGGTCGTTCTTGCCATCAGGGAAACCATTGAATCGTAAGCCTTTATCAAGCTGTCTTGAGCGGAAATATCGTCTGGTTTTGCCGTAACCACTTTTTCCAAAAGATTTATTGCCTTTTGACAACTTGCCAAAGCACCAGCCGTATTGCCGGTGTTTGCCGCATAGAGTTTTCCCTGCACATCGCCAAGTTTGAGATAAGCAAGAGCGAGTTCGTGTTCTAAATCCGCGTCGTCTTCTGCGTCTTTCGACAAATTATCAAGATAATCTGTTGCATCTTGAACGAGCATTTCCCGGACAGCGGTTGAGCCGTTTAACTTTTCGATTTCATCGTGATATTTAAAGACCACATTATTAGCGATTGTCCGCACTTCCGCAAAACGCTTTTCCGCGAGAAGTCTTTGTTTTTCAGCACGATAGGCTTGCCACGAAGCTACGCCGATTCCGCCAAGCAATGATAAAAACACCAAACACGCCGCAGCCACGCCGATTCGATTGCGTTCAACAAATTTGCTCAAACGATATTGAAAAGTATCGGGACGAGCCGAGATTGGAAGCCCGACTAAATGCCGTCGCAAATCTTCGGAAAATTGTTCGATGGATTGATAACGACGCTCTGGCGATTTTTGCAAAGATTTAAGAACAATTGTGTCTAAATCACCTTTTGATTTTCGATTTTCGATTTTCGATTTTTGATTTTCGCTAGGTTTAACGGGAGTTGTTTTGGTTATAACTTCTAAAATTTCAGCGTAATTTTTCCCGTCAATTTGATAAGGTTTTTCGCCGGTCAAAATCTCGTAAAAAATCACGCCGAGTGAATAAACATCGCTCAGAGTTGTTACTTTTTCACCGCGAATTTGTTCGGGCGACGCATATTGCGGAGTCATCATTCCAAGTTGAGTTGCGGTTCCAACTTCCGTAGAATCAACATTTAACACCTTTGCAATTCCGAAATCAAGCAGTTTTGGAATACGGTCTTTCGTCACGATAATATTCGAAGGTTTCAAGTCGCGATGAACAATCAGATTTGTATGGGCATACGAAACCGCCGAGCAAACTTCGCGAAATAGCTTAACTTTTTCTTGAATTTGAGGATTGTTTTGAAGGCAATATTCATCAATTGGCAAACCTTCGATCAATTCCATCGCGTAAAACGGTAAACCATCTTCGGTTTTTCCGCCGTCAAGAAAACGTCCGATATTTTGATGTTCAAGACTAGCTAAAATTTGTTGTTCGGAACGAAAACGCTTGAGAATGATTTCGTTATTCATCCCGCGTTTGATAACTTTGAGGGCGACTCGCTGTTTAAAATTTGCAGTCTCTCGGACGGCTTCATAAACTGTTCCCATTCCGCCGTGTCCGACTTCGCGGATGATTTTGTAATCGCTTATTTGGGTGGGAATTGTAGTCTCTTCAACATCTCTAAAATCAACAATCGATTCATTTAACAACAAGTTTTCCTTTTCAATCGCCAGGAGCATTTTTTCAACTTCCAGCCGTATTTCGTCATCAAATATGGCAAGAAAAGCCGTGCGTTCATCTTTCGGCAATTCAGATACTTCATCGAAAATTGATTTAACTTTTTTCCATTGCTCAGGGGACATAAAACAGATTTCACCACAGAGACACAGAGGTCACAGAGGTCACAAAGAGAAAACTACTGTTGCTTCGACTACTGCCAACATTTCATCCCTCATCCCTTATCCTTCATCCTTCCAAGGAGCCACGCTCGCGCCGAAGTCCATTCGCGTTTGATAGTTGAAACTGATACACTCATAAATTCAGCTATTTCTTCATTTGTCAAACCACCAAAAAATTTTAGTTCAACAATTTTGGCTTGCTTTTCGTCCATTTCGGCTAACTCATTTAAGGCTTCGTCTAGCCCGATTAAGTCAATCTCTTGTTTATTTGAGAAACTTACGACCTCATCCAATGAAAGCAAAGTTGCGCCGTCACCACGTTTTTTAGCTTTTTTGGCGATGGCGTGATTGACCAAAATTCGGCGCATTGCTTCGGACGCAATCGAGAAAAAATGCAGACGATTTCGCCAATCAACCGAATGCTGATTGACCAATAAAAGATAGGCTTCGTTGACTAATGCAGTCGCTTGCAAAGTATGATTTGGGCGTTCCGATGAAAGTTGTTTGGACGCAATCCGCCGTAATTCGTCATAAACAAGTGGCAACAGTTCATCCAAAGCGGTTTTACTGCCGTCTCGCGCTTGACTTAATAGCTGTGTAATTTTGGTCGTTTCTTCGCTCATTTAGTGGCTATTTCGCTTTATCTTACCAACATTTACAAATTTTTTCAGAAAAATAATTTTCTCTGAGCCGTTTGGATGAAAAAATTTGCGATTAGTTGTAGGAGAGTTAATTTTTATGCAAAAACTTGGATTATTAACGATTATTTTAGTGGTTTTGACAGGCTTTTCTTTTGGACAAAAAGTGGACGACCAAAAACTTGTCGGTTTAATAAACAATGCCCAAAAATATAAAGTAGAAGCCTCAAATTTAATTAAAAACGGGAAATTTACCGAAGCCTCTGATGCTTACACCAAAGCGATTCAGCCATTTTTGAAACTGACCAACCCGGCAGAAATTGCACTTGCCGAAGAAAGTATTTATTTGCTCTATTCCCTGCGTGCAGTAGCATTTATGGCGGCTAAAGAACACGAAAAAGCGGTCAAAGATTATCAAGCAAAAATAAATTTTTATTTGAATCGAGCGAAAAAAACTTATCAAAAATCGAAAGCCACACCAAAACCGAGCGAAGCAGATTTAATTCAAATTTTTGAGGCTTCGACGGCTGACATTTTACAAATTTATAAAACACAAAGTAATTACCTTACGCTTTACAACACTATTTTTAAGGCAATGCCGACCAAAATGTTATTGGAGGAATCCGAATTGGTTGGAGTTGAAACCGTTTTTAGCGACATCCGGTTAGATTGGGGCAAAGTTGATACAGCTATTTTCTTGCGAACCAACAACGCCATCAATGCCAAAAGAGCTTTAGACCATCTTGGCGGATTTATTCAAGGCAATCCAAAATCTGTCGAAGGCTACAAATTGCGTGAAAGCATCTATCGCAAACAAGGAAAAACAGAGTTGGCAAATGCTGATATAGCTAAAATTAAATCTTTGCAAAAATAAATTGAACCTTTTTTCGCAAAAATTTGGCGATTACCAGTGAAAGGAATAATTTCCTTCGGAGGCAATTATGAGAGTTTTACAAATTTTATTTTTAACCATCGGCTTAGTCATTTTCGGCAACATTTTGGGCAGAGTTTCGGCGCAAAATAGTTCAAATTCAAACACGAATTCAAATCGTTATTCGGCAAATTTAGACGCGAACGGTTTGCCGGTCAGAAATATTTCAAATACAGCTACTAAAGCAAATACCGTTTCGCCTAGTTCTAATGATGATGAATATGAGTATAATTTTGGCGAATTTCCAACGATTTTGAAAATAGTTTCGATGGAGAGAACGGTTGAGTTTCCGAAAAATGGAGCGTTGCAAGTTCAAATAATCGAAGAAGTTGGCAAACCTTTTACGATTAGATTTAATCGTGAAGATGAAACGATTGCTCAATTTGTGATGCGGAATCCGAATGGCGGCTATGTCAGAGAATATTTTCATTCGGCGATTGACCCGAAAGTCAGATTTCAAATAATCAAAACTGAAGGAATTCCGTCGCCTTTAATCCATTTGATGATGGTTCAACCGGGCGGTTCGGATTACGGTTTTTGGTCGGTATTGTTTGGTGAAGTCAATGGCAAAATCAAACAATTAACCCCACCAACTACGCAATTTTCTTGGGAAGGCGGTGTTCAAATTGGTAATCTTGGCAAAGGAAACGGAACGGGAATCGCGGTTTGGAATTCGATTTGGGGAGATGGCGAATCGCATTACGCCGAGCATCTTTACGAAGTTGAAATCTACAATTTTAACAAAAAACTCGGCAAATTTGTTAAAACTAAAACACATAAAACCAAACAAAAACACGAAACTCCAGCTCAAGCATTGGAATCGTTAGGCTTGTCGTTTTACAAAGATGCAGCCAGAGACTTTCCAGAATTTTTAGAATATCGGGAAAATTTTTAGAGGAGAATTACAACAATGAAAAAATTATTATTGATCGCAATTATTACAATGACCTTTAACCTGCTGGTATCAGCCCAAACAACGCCTGATGCTTTCCAGAAATTAACCAAACTTCGCGCTCAAATCGAAAATCTTTTGCGCGATGGTCATAGAGAACAATCCTTAAAAGTAGTGGAAGGAATTACCGATAAAGAGGCTTTGGAGCAACCCGATTTTTACAATATCAAGGCGTTAGTTCATTTGAATTTTAACGATTTTGCCAAAGCTGACGAAAATTATCAGATGGCTTTCGATAAAATGTTGACGAGCGTTGAAATTGATATGTTGAGTTGCACCGGATTTACCGAAGTTTTAGAGATGGATATTCTACTGTCGCCCGAAGTTACGATTTGGAAATATGAATCGTTAATCAAACTTAACCAACGGCGGCAAAATGATTATAAAAGCCGAAATATGCTGAAAAATCTTGAGCCGTTGAATTTGAAAGGAACGGATAACTTATCCAAATTAAAAGAAGATGTGCTATTTTGTTCAGCAAAATCGTATCTGTCGGACAAAAGTTTAAAGGTGGCGGCAAATTCAAATCCAACTGCGACAGCTTTAGAAAATATCAATATTGTTTTGAAATTGAACCCGAATCGAGCCGATGCCTACAAAGTGCGAGCCAAAATTTATCGCAAACTTGGCAAAAAAGATTTAGCCGAAGCTGATGAGAAAAAAGTAAAATAATTTGACCTACTTTTTCCAAAAACTTTGCGATTTATGATAGAGAGGTAAATTTTTATGAAACAACTTGGATTATCAGCGATTATTTTATTAACTTTTGTTTTCGTTTCTTTCGGGCAGACTGCCGAAGAATTAAGAAAAGCTACTGAATTTTATAATCAAGGTGTCGAATTTTACAAAAACGATCAATTTGATAAAGCGATCGAAAACTACACCGCGTATCTCAAAATTCGTCCTAATGTGGCGAATGCTTGGTATAATCGCGGTCTTGCCTACTATTTCAATGGAATTGACCTTGCCAAAAATACAGGCGAAACTACCCGAAAAAATCTAAATTCAGCTATCGCGGATTTTTCTGAGGCAATTAAACTTGATTCAAATTCAGCAGAAGCGTTTTTGTATCGCGGGAAAAGTTATTTTTGGCTCCGGCTTGACGGGATTAAATTTGTGGATTCGGCGATTTCCGATTTTTCTCAGGCGTTAAAATTAAACTCAAACTCTGCCGATGCTTATTTTGAACGCAGCATAGCGTATAGTGAAAAAAATCAATGGGAAAATGCGTTGGCTGACTTAAACAAAGCCATTCAGCTAAATCCGAATAACGCGGATGCCTATTTCGAGCGCGGAAAAATTTACTCAAGTAACAAAAAAACCGATTTAGCGAATGCCGATTTTCGGGCGACTTTGCGAATTAGTCCAAATCATCCTTACGCCAAAATCTGGATAAAGGACGCAAGCCAAAATACTAATCCGCCTCAGACTGCCGCCGCCCAAGATTGGCAAAGCGCATTTGAAGAGGGAAAAAACGCACTCAGGCAAAATCAGCCGGACAGAGCCATTACCGCTTTTCAAAGAGCGATAAACCTTTTCCCGACAAATTTTGAAGGCGATCAGATTGAACTTTTATTCGTCAACCAAAAGGCTGCAATTCAGGAAAATTTAGCCAACGCTCAAATCGCTAAAAAGGATTATGACGGCGCAATAAAAACTTGTTCCGATGCGCAACAATTTCTCTACAAAACTTTGGTGAACAAAATTTCAAAAATCGAAAAATTCAAATTTGACCCGTCAATGCTGGTCGAAATTTCTAAATCCAAACTCGATTTGATGATAATGAATTTCGATTTGGTGCTGTCGCAGGCAGAGAAATCGGCAGAGATCGGGAAAAGATGCATCAATGCTTTTCCGCAAAATGGGCTTTCTACCCTACAACAAATGAGTCTGATCGCCGTTGGGATGTTAAAAGTCGGCACGGCGGAACTGGTTGCAAATACATTTTTTACGACTTCATCCCTGCGTCTTACGCTGTCGCAGATATGTCAGGGCAAAGGAAAAAATCTCTGTGGTGAAAATTCGCGTAACAACGAAATCAATAAATACGCTGATAAATCGCTGGCGGACATCAACAAAGCCATCGGCTACGCCCCTTCAGTGAAAACTTTCTATCTGCATCGCGCCGCAATCTATCGGCATTTAGGCAAAAACGATTTGGCTTTGACGGATGAAGCAAAGGCGGGACAGTTGAAGTGATGAAAATATTCTTTGCAATTTATAGTGAAAGGCATTTAATTCGGAGTAAATTATGAAAGTTTTACAAATTTTAGTTTTAACCGTCGGACTAATTCTTTTAGCCAATATTTTGGGCAAAGTTTCAGCGCAGAATTCAAATGCAAATACCGCATCAAACCGTTATTCAAATAATACAACAAACCGACATTCCGGCAATTATTCGGGAAATTATATCGGTAATTTGCCTCCTGTTACCGGGGTATTTCCACTCGCTAATACGAATCCTTCTTCACACTCGGAGGAGGAAGATACGCCGATTATTTTGAAGCAAATTACACAAGTCAAAATGGTTGATTTTCCCCATAATGGGGAAGTCAAAGTTGAAATAATCCAAGAAGTTAACCGACCTTTTACGATTAGATTTACGGATTCTGGAACTGAAAAAACGATTGGCAATTTTTTAATGCAAAATCCGAACGGCGGGTATGTCAGCGAGTATTTTGATTCGCCGATTGATCCACTAGCCAGATTCAAAGTGATTGAAATAGAAGGAGTTCCGTCGCCCGTTATTCATTTGGCGATGGTTCAGCCGGGTGGGTCGGATCACGGTTTTTGGTCGGCATTGTTTGGCGAAGTCAATGGGAAAATCAAATTATTAACACCCATTACAACTCGATTTTCGTGGGAAGGCGGCGTGCAAATCGGGAATTTAGGCAAGGGAAACGGAACGGGCATCGCAGTTTGGAATTCAATTTGGGACGACGGCGAATCACATTACGGCGCACATATTTATCAAGTTGATTTTTATAATTTCAATAAAAAACTCGGCAAATTCGTCAAGACCAAACAAATTAAGACTAAACAAAAACAGGAAGGTCCGGCAAAGGCTTTGGAATCTTTGGGTTTGGGATTTTATAAAGATGCCTTCAGAGACTTCCTCGGATTTTTAGAATACCGCGAAAACTTTTAAGGAGAGTTAAAGTAATGAAAAAACTATTATTTATCGCACTTATTAGTTGTGTTTTCAGCAGTTTAGCCTACACTCAAAACGAGCCGAAACGCGAATATCCGTTTGAAAAGATTAAAAAACTTCGCACGCAAATCGAAAAACTTTTGCAGAAAGGCGACACCAAAAATGCTTTGCGGATTTTGGACGAATTAAAGGACGAAGAAGTTCGGAAAGAGTCTGAATTTTACGTTATTAAAGCCGAAGTTTATTTCAAAGACAAAAATTTTGAGCAGGCGAATGAATACTTCCAAACTGCTTTCGATTTTGAAATGCTCCAATTTTTTAATCAATACAATTTGTGCCGCAACTCTTACATCGGAACAAATAAAGATTCGGATTCGTGTCTTTCCGCTAATATTTCCTACAAAAAATTGGCGAAAATTAACCTCAGACGCCAGCAGGAGTTTATCATAGCCGATGTTATTCAATATCTGGTGCCGTTTAATCTGAAGCGTTCCGAAGAACTGACTCCGATGTTCGGCGACATTCTTTATTATCGCAGTTCGGCATTCGTCAAAAGTAAAAAATATGCCGAAGCGATTGAACTTTTAAGTTTGACAATCAGGTGTTGTCCATACATTAAAGCTGCTTACAGTTTGCGAGCCAAAGCCTATCGTGCGCTTGGCAAAAACGATTTAGCCGAAAAAGATGAGGAAATGAAAAAATAATTTGACCCGGTTTTTGTTATAATTTTGCGATTTGTTTCAGGAGATAAAAATTATGTTTAAGAAATCACTTTTAACTGTTTTAATCATTACAATTTCAGCCGTTTGTCTGAACGCTCAAACTCTGCGTTACAGTTCGGACGGCAAAACTCTAGCGGTTAATTTGATCGTCAAATTTGAAAATTATAAAAATATCAATCAAATTATTTTCTTCGACGCTTTGAGCGGAAAAGTAAAATCATCAACCAATCTTTCCGACTTTGGCTCCGATTCGCCGGAATTGCTCTTTCCGACAAATAGTCAAAATTTGCTGGTTAGCGATTCAAGTAATACTTTTCTTATAAAATTTACCGCTGATAGTAAAATTGAACTTCAGGAACTGACCACCGAATACAAAGGTTATGAACATAAATTTATCGGATTGGCTTTATCAACGGACGGGCAAACGCTTTACAAACTTTACGATAATGAATTAGTCGCTTATAACTTCCTGAACCAAAAGAATTTACCGGATCAATCAAAGAAAACTGCCGCTACTGAAGGAGGAAAAGCACAGTTTCTGGCAATCCAGCCAAACGGACAGAATTTAGCGGAATATCGAAAAAAAGGGAACGAACACTCTTTAGTAATTCATAATTTAGCAGGTAAAACCGTCAAAAACATCAAGCTTCCATACGATTTTGTAGCTGACGAACAGGAATTTTCCGCTCAATTTAGTCAAAACGGGGAAAGACTTGCGCTGAAATGTCAGACAAAACAGGGAGAAGCACAAATAACCGTCTGGGATTTGAAAACCGAAAAAATGCTCGGAACTTTTTCAGTTCCTTCATTGGAAACTGAAGCCATCACGAATTTTTACCGCGTCAAAAATTATTCTATTAGTCCTGACGGCAGGAAAATCGCAGTAGTAATTAATGATGAATACGACGAGAATTTAGAGAAACTGATTTTTTTGTGGGATGTAGCAACCAAAAAAGATTTCCTCGCCGAACCTAAAAAATATTCCGAAGAAGATTTTGCCGCAAGTCTTGCTTTCAGTCCCGATTCAAAAACACTTGCAGTTTCGTCGGAAGTTCTTCTACCTAATTCGTTTTCCGCGAAAATACAAATTCTGGATGCCGCGACGGGGAAATTTATCAGGGAATTTTAAGCGGAAGAACAACTTTAATTGCTTTTAGAGCGTTACCAAAATTAATTAACTTCGTATGAAAAAAATAATTCTGATTTTTATTATTCTAACTTTTGCCGGTTTGTGTTTTGCTCAAAAAACTCAACCTAAAAAAATCAATGAAACCGAATTGGCAAAACTGCGGAAACTTGGCGTTGAGGCTTTCAAAAACCAAAAAAATAATGAAGCGATTGATTATTTGACGAAGATCATCAATTCTAAACCCGATTATCTTGCTTTTTGTTTGCGGGCTGAAACTTTTGCCCGCCAAAATAACGTCAAAGCCGAAATCGCCGATTATTTTCAAGCTGTAAAACTTTTATTCACCGGGAAGGAGTTTCAAACCTTAGATTTAGAAAAAAAATACGATAATGTAGATCACCTTTGGCGAAAATTATTGTTTTTCGGTGATGCGTATGACAAATCAATCGAATCTTATACCAAATTCATTGAAGCAAATCCGAAAAGTGTTGAGGCTTATATTGTTCGCGGAAAGGTTTTGCATACAAAACGTCACGCAACAACCGGAAAAATGGAGGACGCGATTAAAGATTACAATCAGGCTATTAAACTCAAACCTTCTGAATCGTGGTTTTATTATCTTCGCGGAATCGCTTATCAAGCCGGAGGGAACTATGATTTGGCTGAAGCCGACTATAAATATTTCCTCAAACTAAATCCGACTTTGGAATCAAAGATGTTCAAAAACCGAATGATAATACTGCAACAAATGAAGAATGAGCAGAAGCGACAACCGAATTAACGAAATCAATCAAGTTTGAGTCAAAAAATCCCCATAATATGCTGTTGAGTGAAGCAGTTTATTAGGGTTTGTAATTGGGATAATTTTTTGAACCCGTTTTGACGAAAATTTTGCGATTATAATTGAGCGACAATAAATCGCACATTTTATTTGAGGAAAAACTATGAAAAACAATAATTTTACAATCATCGGAAAATCAATATTTTTACCACTCCTTTGTGTTTTATTCGGACTAAACATTTTGGCTCAAGAAAATCTCAAAAAAGGCAAAGAATTGTTGGAAAAAGAAGACTTTGATGCGGCTTATAGTGAATTTACCAAATGTATCGCAACGGAGAAAAAAGCCGGCATCAGAAGTCAATGCTATTTATTCCGGGCTGAATCGCAAACTGATTCCAGACAGCGTTTGAGTGACATCAATTCCGCTTTGCGTCTGGCTCCAAACAGCGATGAAATCTACGTCAGACGCGGTAAATATTATTTGGGTGGGGAAGATTATGTAAATTCTTTGCCTGATTTTACGAAAGCACTCAAAATCAATCCGAAAAATTCAATGGCTTACTTTTTTCTTGGTCAGATTTATGAAGAATACGGAAAGAACAGACAATCAATCAAGGCTTTTTCTGAAGCAATCAGGCTAAAAACGGAAATGAAATCCGCCTATCTTTTGCGGGGTTACGTTTATTCGGAGAAATTGAAAGATTACGATAAAGCAATCGCCGATTTTACCAAATATACCGAATTTGAGCCGAAAGATTATGAAGGTTTCTATGCTCGTGCCGCAGCCCGGCAGAAAAAGGGAGAGCTTAATAAAGCTAAAGTTGATTATGAAACGGCAATCAAACTCGCTCCCGAACTCGGTTTGGAAAATCCATTAGCTACAAAAACTAACTGAAACAAATTTATAAAAAAGGAAAATGAAAAAAAATGAAAAAAATCGCACTTATCATCTTCAGCCTACTAATTTTCGCCAATGTCGCATCTGCCCAAAAATCAAAGTTCACGGGCGAATGGGAACAATGGTGGAACAAACGTGAAAGCAGAGGAATAGTCATTAAATTAAAGGAAAAAAACGGGCGAGTCAGCGGTATGGCTTACGGTGCAATTCCCAAAATGTATGAGGCTGAAATTAAATCGGCAAAAATTGTTGGCAATACCATTACCGCCAAAATCGAAGACGATTGGGGCAACACGGGAACAGTCAAAATCACCGTCAATGGTAAAAAACTTTCGTGGCGCGTTTTGAAAAGCAATATCAAAAGAAATATGACTTTTCCATTGAAAGCTGATTTGAAACGCAGTAAATAATTTCTCAAGATTTTTTGCAAGGTTTTTTTATGGTCTTTGAAATTTAAACCTAACAAAAAAAGTATTAAAGGGCTGTGCCCGCTGATGAGCGGAAAGGCTGTGCCTTTTCCACAAATTCGACTAATATTTGAGGCTACGCCTCCCCATCAAGCCAACAGGGAGGCAGAGCCTCAAATATTGGGGGATTAATTAAGGGAAAGTCAGAGACTTTCCGCTCATTGGGCGGCATAACCGCGATGGTTAGATTTAATTTTCAAAGACCATTACAAAAACAAGAAAGTCAGCATCTTATTTTAGACAGGCAAAAAACTACCCCTTTTTATTCAGCAGTAAAAGCAATTTTGCCACAGATTGACATAGATGAACCCGGATCAAGACCGCGATGAACTGAAATTAATTGATAAAATCTGTGCCAATCAACTTAAATCCGTGTCTATCTGGGTCAGAAATATTTTTCTCCCATGGGTCATTTTATTTTTCGGTCTTTTCCTACCTTGAACAACTTTTATTGGGCGTCCGGGCTTTTTTATAATTCTTCCAAATGAAATGAGTTTGATGTTAAAATCATTTTGCTTTAATGAAATATCCGATAAATTAAGCCGCCGTGAGTAGATTCCACCAGCCAACCCAACATTTATGCTAAATAGGTTCTTCAAAACCGAGCGGCCGCCCCGTCCGAAGGGGAAACTTATGAGCGGTTCATACTTTGATTTTTTCCGTGACCAATTGGGCTTTTTGTCAAAATGTGCCGAAGAATTAGGCGACGTAGTGTTTTTCCGGTTCTTTCATATTCCAATTTATCTGATTAACCATCCTGATCTGATCGAGGAAGTTTTTTCAAAAAACAGTGCTAATTTCAAAAAAGCAAAAACCGTTCGGGTGCCGTCGCAGCGATTACTGTTCGGCAATAGTCTTTTGGTGAGTGATGGTGAAGTCTGGCTTCAACAGCGGCGCGCCATACAATCGGCCTTTCATCAGGATTTTATCAGTGATTATTCAAAAATCGTGACAGGAACGACCGAGGAAATTATCCGGAATTGGAAAGACGGCGAAACACACCTGATGAGCCGGGATCTGGTTGATCTGACATTTGCCGTGGCCTCCAAGACTTTTTTCGGAATTGACGGTTCACGCGAAAAAGAAATCATCCGCGAGCTGGTCAACTTAAACAAAAGCATTTTTTCAACCCAGAGTCGTCTCGCCTGGTTTTGGGACAATTTTTTGCCGACGCCGAAAAATCTTTCTTTTCGAAAGGCGATCCGGAAAGTAAATAATCTAATTTCAAACTTGGTGGCGGAGCGCCGGATCGAAAAATCAGACCAACAGGATTTGCTCTCCATCCTTTTATCCATTAAGTATGATGAAAATGAGGGCTTGACCGACCGGCAGCTGCGGGATGAAGTAATTACTATTTTTATCGCCGGACACGAAACAACCGCCGTTACTCTGAGCTGGATCTGGGTTCTGCTGGCCCGGCATCCCGAAGAATTGCGGAAACTCAAAGCCGAACTTAAAAGCGTTTTGGACGGCCGATCGCCAACTTTTCAAGACCTGCCAAAACTGCAGCAGACCCACCGAATCCTTAAGGAAAGTTTGAGATTATTTCCGCCCAATCGGAGCACAGCGCGCGAAGCGATTAAAGACTGTCGAATCGGTAATTATTTGATCCCCGCCGGTTCACAGGTCGTAATGCCGCAATGGGTGGTTCATCGCGACCAAAGATTTTTCGAATCCCCGCACGAATTTATTCCCGATAGATGGACCGCTGAATTTGAACGAAAACTCCACAAATACGCGTATTTTCCTTTCGGGGGAGGTTCAAGAATTTGTATCGGGCGGTCTTTTGCCATCATGGAAGCAACCCTCATTTTAGCCATAATTGCCCAGAAATTTGAGATAACCCTCGATTCAAAAGATGAAGTCGAACCCGTCCCGTTGGTTTTATTAAGACCGGGATCAGATCTTAAAGTCACTTTGAAAGCCATCACGAGCGGTGACTGATGAAGGAAAAACTAATCATTGGCAGGAAAACTACACTCTTTGAGACACTGAAAAGGCAGTTCTTGAGGAACGGCAAACGAACCAAAACTCCAATCCAAAATCGAAAATCCAAAATCCAAAATCGAGTCAGCTCGTCAGCCGCCGGTAAATATTCGGTAATTTTTCCGGGAGATTCAACTCAAATTTTTGTTAGAGACAAAATATTTTATGCTAAACTCAAATTGTTATGATACAAACATTAAGCGTCAATGACACTTCAATTCAGATGATTATCAAACTTGCTAAAAGTGGCGATGAAATAGTTTTAGAGGAAAATGGCAAACCGATTGCAAAAGTTACACCGATTGTCGAAACTAAACAAGTTCAACAAAAACAACGAATTGCAGGGTTAGGTAAAGGCACAATGTGGATGAGCGATGATTTTGACGATGAACTGCCTGACGAATTTTGGGGATTTGACAAAGAATTATGAATCTCTTGCTTGATTCTCACACGTTTATTTGGTGGCGCGATGAACCGCATAAACTTTCAGCGATTGCCTTTGCCGAAATCTCCAGTCCGATCAATGTTGTGCTTTTGAGCGTTGTCACCGTTTGGGAACTGCAGATAAAAATTGCGCTCAATAAATTCACTATCAAGGGCGGATTGGAGAACGCTGTCAAAGACGAGCAACAAAACAATGGTTTTCAGATCCTACCTGTCCAACTTTCACACGCTTTGCATCTCGAAAATTTGCCGCTTCATCACAAAGACCCGTTCGACAGATTGCTGATTTCACAAGCCATGGTCGAAAACCTGATGTTGGTTAGTGGAGACTCAAAATTTTCGGATTATCAAGTTAATTTGTTGTGGTAAGCACCAATGCACAATTAACAATGGACAATGAAGAAAACCCAAAAACCCAAGGTAATCAGCTATTTGCACACTTTTCTTGATTTTCAAAATGTCGTAAAACTTTTGCTGACCTGCTTAAATGAATTTTGTCGCCAATGGTTAAAGATTCACAGTAGCTTTAGAGTTTTATATCACTGAATTTATAGCAGAATTTCGAATCTTAAGCTCCAATCCAAAATCCAAAATCCAAAATCGAATCAGCTCGTCAATCGCCGATAAATATTGGGTAATTTCTCCGGCAGACTGAGCACATCATCAATAATCGTATAACCGACATCGCCGTACAGATCTTTGAGTTCGCTTTCAGAATCGCGGTCAATGGTGATGCAAAAAGGCGTAATGCCCGAAACTTTTGCGTCGCGCAGGGCTTCGCGGACATCCTCGCGGGCGTAGCGGGCATCGCCATAGTCGTGGTCGTAAGGTCTGCCGTCAGTGAGAATTATCATCAGTTTGGTGCGCGATTCCTGACGCAGGAGTTTAGCCGCCGCATGGCGGATGGCGGCCCCGAGCCGGGTATTATTTTGAAAGGTGATTCCGCCGATTCGTTTTTCGATCTCGTCAGAATATTTTTCCTGAAAATCCTTGATCAGATAAAATTTGACGTTGCGGCGACCTTCGGAGGTAAATCCGGCAATCGAATAGACATCGCCGACGGCTTCGAGGGCTTCGCTCATCAGCACCAATCCTTCTTTTTCGATTTCGATAATTCGGCGTCCGGGATGCGTGTAGGGCTGCAGCGGATTTCGCGTAATTGTTCGAGCAGTTGAGCTTGATTGATCAAGCAAGAGCGTGACGGCCACATCGCGTTGTTTTCTGAGACGTTTGGTGTAGATTCTTTCCGATTGTTGTCCATCTGCGCGCTTATCCACAACATAATCAATCAGGGCATTCAAATCATAATCTTCACCATCAATTTCACGGTTGATTCTTTGCAAATTTTCCGGCTTCATCAACTGAAATTGATGACGAATCGAAGAAATTACGCCGCGATACCGACTGCGGGTGAGTTCGACAAAGCTTCTTTCACCGAGTTTGACTTTTTTCTCGATGACGCGGCTCCAGCCGATTCGATAATCATTTAGGTCTCTGTCCCATTCATCGTAATTAAACGCGAATTCGCCGGCTTCGAGGGGTTGTTCGGCAACTTCGTTTTGTGACCAGGCCTCGGCGCCCTGCAGATCATCAGGTTCGCCCTCTTCGTCTAAACTGTTCCAGGCATTGAACAAATCGCGTGCGTCCTGCGTCTGTTGAGATTTGTCGTCACGCTTCCGTTTGTCTTCAATGGCGGCCTCGCCTGTTTCTTTTTGGTCATAATCGAACTCTTCTTTTTCTTCCTGTGTGTCAGATTCCTGTTGTTGCCGGTCCTGGGTAATGATTTGAAAAAGAGTATAAACCCGACTTGTGGCCATCAGCGTATCGGCGACGGTTGCGCTTTTATTGTTGAGATAAACGTCAATCACGCTCTCGATTTCCGACACGACCTGAGCATAAAAACGGCGCGCATCTTCATTGGCACCACCGCAGAGGGTAATTTGAAAGAGGAGTTCGGACGGGACTTGGTGAACCGGTAAATCAAAGATAAACGGACGATTTGCCTTGAGGTGGGCCTGCATTAAATCCAAATCCCGGATTAGTCCGCGATAGGTTTGCCGCAAACGGCGGTCAATTCGGGCATTTTCGAGGGTGCCGAAAATCTTTCGCGCCAGAGAGGTTTCAGGGAAAACCTGCAAAACGGCGCGGTAATCCGAATTTTTCGGCAGCTTTTTGCGTTTCGCTTTTTGCTGACGCAAGACATCCTCTGCCGAGAGAGCCTTTTCCCCTTTTTGCACATCTTCGATATAACCCGCCAGCGAAAAGGCGTCGGTTTCTTCGGCAGTTGCTTCATATAGTTCGGAAAGCGAGGCAAAGGCGGACTTGAGCCCAATTGTATCGCGTTCATAGGTGTCAAACTCAATTTGTCCCGCCCCGTGCGCGGCCAAAACTTTGTAGAGCCGAAAGTCGAGTTCGTCATCTTTGAATTCCACCACCATCGAAGGCAAATAAATTGTCTTACCGTCGTTGATTCGCGATTCCTGGGGCATGGCCGAGAGCGGCGCGATCTCGACTTCTTTGCCCGTCAACCCTTCGATGTAGATTCGCAAAACGGTCTGAACTTTTTCGAGCGGCAATCCCTCTTGTCCATCGTGCAAGAGGTCGTAACTGGCACGGGTTTCGAGCGCGAAAAATGAACGCCGCGCTTTGGCATTGGTCGAACTTGAACTTAAACCGGAACGCACCCAATCCTCAAATTGAATAAGCGTCACTTTTCGCAAAGCCGAAGCGGCCGAGCGAAAACAGGCAAGGGCTGATTCGGCATCAGTTTCGGCAATTTCTTTGGTCAACTGCAAGACTTTTCGCGAAATCCCGATGACTTCGCCCTGCTTGGTGCCCTTCACGATTTGATTAAAAAAGGCCGGACTGGAGCGCAAAAACGAAACCAGGATCGCATTGCCGTTAGTCGCGATCTGGCGCAAAACCTGACACCAGTCTTCAAAAACAGCTTCGACCTTTCGCAAAACCTCACCGCCGGCATTAACAAAATGTAGCGTCACACTTCCGCCGAATTCTAAAAATTCGGCTGCCTGGTTAGTTAATCTAACCACCTGTTCCGCGGTCAGATTTGCCACGGCGTTCGGCAAAATAGTCCACAGATCCGCGGTCATTCCGCCGGTTCGCGAAGCAAATCCGCCGGCTAATGCCAGGACCGAGTTTTCAATTTTCTTATCTTTTTTGATTATTTCCGCGACTTTTGGGGTCGCTTTGAGAAAATCAGCTGAATGTTTGGCGGAACGATTGGCTACTTCATTGGCCACCTGCAAGATTTCGGTGAAAAGCTCATCATTATTGACTTCTCTGGCGACGCCGGGAATCATTTCAAAGGTTTCGAGTGCAATCGAACTCGAAAGAATTAACTGTCGGGTGCAGATTTGAAAAACCAGATGCCGGGCTTTGAGCGGCACCTTTTTGAACTCCGAAACACCGTCGGTAAAAAATTTGACGCCCGCCTCCGCATTGGCCATCGCCAATTTTCGCCCCATCTCGGCCCAAAGCCGTAAATTATCCGCGTTCAATATTTTAGTGGCCTTCGGCGTTGCTTCGACAAAGGCCCGGCTGACCCGCAAACTGACACCCGCCAGAGATGCAGACATCTCGAGGGCAACCCGCTTTTTGTCGGATGGTAAATTTCGTAAATCGCTCGTTAGGCTCATAACTATTACTTCTTTCCCATTTTACCAAGTGATTGCTTCCGGCGCATCATTAAGCAATCGGTTTGTTTTAGGAAGATTTGCTCTTTGTCGAATTAACTCTTTCCAGACAGTTGGGTGAGAATTTTCTAAAATATCAGTTTTAATTGCTTCAATGATTTGTGTTTTTTCCGTCGCAAAATTTCCTGTTTCGTCAATGTTTCCAAAATCATCCTCAACAGCAAGTCTCAATTCGTCAAAATCCATAGATTTTTTAGCGTCGACGTATTTTTCAAGCCTGCCAACAAAGAACTTAGCAGCATTTTTTCTCGCTCTGACTAGTGATGCTCTGGTATTCAAACCAAGTAAATCTTTGGTATATTTTGCCCTTTCAAATTCTCGCGTGCCTTCGGGGAATTTCTCATCAAAGAAAAAGGTCTGATTGATGAGATCAAGTTCAAGAAAATCCAACCCGTGATCAAGATCAGCACTCCCTCTACATTGGAGTTCCCACTCATCGCCAAGGTTTCAGTGCCCACCACCAAGCGATCGGGGGAGATTGCCGCCATCACCGAACGGATTTTTGCTGAAAATC
>JANOEF010000352.1:0-5147 GCA_031413075.1 Acidobacteriota bacterium
GGTTTCGGAGACAGCAATTACCGGCTCTTTGTGGATGGTAAATTGGTTCGCGACCGTTGGGCAATTTCAACCGCCGCCACGGAATCTTTGACTATCCCGTTGGATGCTAAAACGCACCGAATAGTTTTGGAGCACAAAGCAAAAGGCGGGATTTCGCCGCCGTTTATTCGGATGGGCATTGTTAAAAAAGGAGACTGGGTCGAAGCTAACGCCCTGGAATTAGCTAAAAATGCCGATGTTGTGGTCATCCCGGTTGGCTTTGACGCGACCACCGAAACCGAAGGTTGGGATCGAACTTTTGCCTTACCGCCGGGGCAGGACGAGTTAATCCAGCAAATTAAGACGGTCAATAAGAATGTAATCGTGGTTATCACGTCCGGCGGCGGAGTTGATATGAAGCCATGGGTAAATCAGGTTCCGGGCGTTCTGCAGTCGTGGTATGCCGGACAGGAGGGCGGCACTGCCCTCGCCGAAATTTTGTTTGGCACAACCAATCCGTCCGGGCGTCTTCCCGCCACTTTTGAGCGAGATGCGACCGACAACCCGACCTTTACCAATTATTATCCTCAGGCAAATTCAAATAAAATAGAATATAAAGAAGGTGTTTTTGTCGGGTATCGCGGGTATGAAAAAAATGATGTGGCTCCGCTTTTCCCTTTTGGTTTCGGTTTGAGCTACACGACTTTCAAATATGCCAATTTAACGGTCAAGCCATTGTCCGCAGGACTCTTTGAGGTTACGTTCAGCGTGACCAATACCGGGCGGCAGGCTGGTGCAGATGTAGCTCAAATCTATGTCGGAAGTAAAAAAGAATCAAAAGTTGATCGTCCGTTAAAAGAATTAAAAGGCTTCGAGAAAGTGTTTTTGAAAGCCGGCGAGATGAAAAGAGTTTCTCTGACTCTGGATAAACGGGCGTTTTCCTATTTCGATGTTAGTTCAAAAAATTGGCGAGCCGAAGCCGGTGACTACGAAATTTTGGTTGGACGCTCGTCCGCAGAAATTGTGTTGAAAGGTAAAGCCAATTTGAAAAGCGAAATAACTTTGGAAAGATAAGAATCTATGTCAGCCAGGTTTTCTGAGAAAAAAAATTAATTGTCTGATTACACCATTACTAAGCGGTAAATTTCCTGCTAAACCAGGCATCTGTCTTGAATTGCTCTTGGTCATACAATTATCGCAAATGGTCAAAAAAATTATGAAAAAACTATTTCTTATGATCGGGTTATTAGCAACTTCAGTGTCTGCCCAATATTTGCAGTCACCAAACAGTAATTTGTCTATGGTTTTTAAGCTCAATGATCAGGGCGAAGCCGTTTATTCGCTGACCTATAAACGCCAGGATGTCATCAAACAGAGCAAATTAGGTTTTGAAATCAAGGATCAGCCGGACTTGAACGGCGGTTTTACGATTGTTGACACTAAAACTTCAGAAGTTAATGAGACCTGGAATCCGGTGTGGGGCGAGGTCAAAACTATCCGTAATAATTACCGGGAACTGGCCGTGACCCTGCAACAGATTTCGGACGTCCCAAACCGAAAGTTTACCCGAAAAATTATCATACGTTTTCGGCTTTTCGACGATGGTTTGGGTTTTCGTTATGAATTTCCGGTTCAGGATGAACTCAAATATTTTACGCTCAATGATGAAAAGACGGAGTTTAATCTGGCCGGGAACCACAAAACATTTTGGATTCCCGGAGATTATGATTCGCAGGAATACGCTTATAACACCACCAAATTGAGCGAAATTGATGCGAGCAAAGGCAAGTTTGTTGACGAAATCGCTGTCAAATCGGTTTTTGCCGATAATGGCGTGCAAACTCCGCTCATGATGAAGTCCGGCGAAGGGCTTTACCTCAATATTCATGAAGCCGCACTGGTCAACTATCCGGCCATGTATTTGAAAGTGAATCGTCAAACTTTTGAGACGACTTCGCATCTGGCCCCGAATGCGGTTGGAAGTGCCGCCTTTTTGCAAACGCCGACCAAAACGCCGTGGCGGACAATTATAGTAAGTGACAAGGCCACCGAAATTCTTGGCTCAAAAATGATTTTGAATCTCAATGAGCCAACCAAATATGCCGACACCTCCTGGATCAAACCGCAAAAAATGGTCGGGGTCTGGTGGGGAATGCACGTTGGGACGGAAAGTTGGAATTACGCCGACGTCAACAATGTCAAAATTGACGAGACTGACTGGAAAAGTCTGAAACCGAATGGCAAACACGGGGCAAATACCGCCAATGTCAAAAAATACATAGATTTTGCCGCCAAAAACGGAATTGACGGGATATTGGTTGAGGGGTGGAACGTCGGTTGGGAAGATTGGTATGGCAACTGGAAGGAAAATGTTTTTGATTTCGTGACGCCGTATCCTGATTTTGAGGTCAAAGAATTACAAAAATATGCGGCGGCCAAAAAAGTGAAATTGATCATGCACCACGAAACTTCGGCTTCGGTCAGCAACTATGAGCGACGTTTGGACGAGGCTTTTCGCTTTATGAAGGCTCACGGATATGATGCCGTCAAAACAGGTTACGTCGGCAAAATCATTCCCCGGGGCGAACACCATGATGGGCAATGGATGGTCAATCATTATAATCATGTCGCCCAAAAAGCGGCCGAATATAAAATTTCAATTGATTCCCATGAATCGGTTCGTTTGACGGGGCTGCATCGCACGTTTCCGAATTGGCTCGCCGCCGAAGCTGCCAGAGGAAACGAATTCAATGCCTGGAGCCAAGGAAATCCGCCGGAACATGAGACTATTTTGCCGTTTACCCGCTTGATGGGCGGCCCGATGGATTACACTCCCGGTATCTTTGAAATCAAGATGAGCCACTATGATCCGAAGAAAACCAATCGGGTTCACACCACTCTCGCTAAACAGCTGGCACTTTATGTGACGATGTATTCGCCGCTGCAAATGGCGGCTGATTTACCCGAAAATTACGAAAAAAGAATGGACGCTTTTCAATTTATCAGGGACGTTGCGGTTGATTGGGATGATACCAAAATTATCGAAGCTGAGCCGGGTGATTATTTAACTATTGCCAGAAAAGCCAAAGGAAAAAATGAATGGTTTATTGGCGCTATCACGGACGAAAATGCGCGGGCGGCAAATGCTCCGCTCGATTTTCTCGAGACCGGTAAAAAATATGTTGCTACCGTTTATGCAGATGCCAGAGATACTGACTGGGACAAGAATCCAATGACTTATGAAATCAAAAGTTACATTGTTGATTACAAAACGATTTTAAAATTGGCGTTAGCCAACGGAGGTGGCGCGGCCGTTAGTATCAGATCAGCCAAACCGGCTGAGTTACTCAAACTCAAAAATTACTAAACGAAGCATAATGAAAATAATCTCGATTGTGGCGCTACTTTTCGAGGTCTTTACTGTGACGGTTCCGGCCCAGGATTAGTCGTCAGTTCGCCGAATAAACGGGCGGAAATCCATCTGCGAATTACCGATAAAGTTTATTATTCAATTTAATTCGCCAAAAAAATGCTTTTAAGCAAGCTGAACACAGATGTTAAATGATGAAAAAAAAATGATTTAAGCAGGTCAGCAAAAGTTTTACGACATTTTGAAAATCAAGAAAAGTTTGCAAATAGTTGAGTAATCTTGGTTTTTGGGTTTTCTTTATTGTCCATTGTCCATTGTTAATTGTGAATTGGTGCTTATCTGTTTTACCCGATTCTATCAAAGATCACCAAACTTGGTGACAATCGAATCAATGAATTGTGAACTATCATTTTTTCTCGTTTGGTTATTGGTGATGATGACAAAAGCAAAAGTTTCATCGGTTGAGTTTTTAACGTAACCGGCCAGCGAATTAACATAAGTTATAGAACCGGTTTTGGCCAGGACTTGGCCGCGAAGGTTTGAAAGACGTCCGCGCAGGGTGCCGTCGGTTCCGGCAATCGGGAGGGAATTCCTGAACACCTCGGCCACTTTAGATTGTGAAGAATAAATAAGAGCGCGTCCGATTAGTTCAGGTGTCACAAAATCAAGCCGCGAAAGTCCCGAACCATCGTGAATTTTGATCTCGTCGGTCGCCAAATTGTTTTCCGCCAACCATTTTTTGATGACTGCGGCTCCGGCGGCATCGTCCCCGCGGGTTTTTTGAATTTTGGGGTTTTCGTCGGGAGCCCCATCTCCAAACTTTTTGCCCAGTGTCCGTAAAATCAATTCTGCATATAGATTAACCGAATTTTTATTCATTTTGCGGACGATTTCGCCGAGAGTTTCGCTTTCGACCGAAGCTAATTCAACCGTCTGACTTACCTCAGTTGAGTTTTTCCAATCCGTTTGGACAACCTCACCATCAACTATGATTCCATTTTTTTCGAGTTTTTCTTTGAGAGTTTTGGCCGCCCAAACGGCAGGTTGACTGACCGAAACCCGGACTTGCAAATTGGCACCATTTCCCCAGACATAGACTTTATTTTCGTTGATTTCGCGCTTTAATCCGATGGCTTCGAGGTCCTGAGCCGGTTTTACTTCGCCGGAGGTGGTCAGATAATCTGTTGAGGAAACAGGCTTTCCGGAATTTAGCCTAATTTCGGCCTGATTTTCGTTAAAAGTCAGGGCTGAAGCCTCGGCGCCGTAATACCATTGCAATTCGTTCCACGTCCAACCGTCTCCGATCTTGTCGCCTCTGAAATAGCTTTCATCACCGACAATCTTTCCTTTAATTCGTTTTAAACCCTTATTTTTCAATTTATTAATGAGCGCATCCAGAGACTTTTCAGCAAAATCGGGGGCTCCGGTTCCGGATAAGATCAGATTTTGCTTGAGAATACCATCCTCGATTTGATTAGTTGAGAGCAGGGAAGTCTTCCAACGAAAATCTGCCCCAAGTTTTTCAAGGGCAACAATAGAGGTCAGCAATTTCTGAATCGAAGCCGGATTGAAAAGCTGGTTTGCCTCCCGTGCACAGACGACCCGACCATCCATTAAACTAATCGCCATAATTCCCCACCGGGCATTGGCAAATTCGCTTTGTTCAATTGATTGATTGATTTTTTCGCAGCGGGCCGCATCAGCCGGTAGTTTAGAAATTTCAAAAGGCTTGGACAGATTGATATTCGCTGACGGAATTTCAAAAGGCGGCGGGTCAGGATTTTGCGAGTTTTGATTG
>JANOEF010000353.1:0-1798 GCA_031413075.1 Acidobacteriota bacterium
GGGCGGAAGCGGACAAACTCGGGTGGTTTATCAATACTGTCACTGACCCGGTTTTATCAAAAGAAAAACAGGTCGTCAAAAACGAGAAACGGCAAGGCGTGGATAATCAACCGTATGGACACACTTCGTATGTCATTGATACCGCGCTTTATCCGAAAGACCATCCTTATAATTGGCAGGTTATCGGCTCGCTCGAAGATTTGCAGAATGCTACGCTTGGCGATGTCAAAGAATTTTTCCGGCGCTGGTATGTGCCGAATAATGTGACGCTGATTGTAGCGGGCGATTTTGATAAGGTCCAAGCCAAAAAATGGGTAGAAAAATATTTCAGCGAAATCAAACGTGGAGAAGAGGTTAAGCCGATTCAGAAACGATTGGGATCGGTCAAAGAAACCGTCAAATTTTATCACGAGGACAATTTTGCCCGTCTGCCGGAACTGACCATGGCCTGGCCGGTAGTTGAGCAATTTCATCGCGATTCATATCCTTTAGACGTTTTGAGCGAGTATCTGACACGCGGCAAAAAAGCCCCGTTTTACAAAGTTTTGGTCGAAGAAAAAAAACTAACTTCGAATGTTTCTGCCTCAAATCAAACTTCGGAAATTGCCGGACAATTTGAATTATCCGTCCGGGCTTTTCCTGATAAAGACCTCGATGAAGTTGCCAAAGCAGTCAACGAGGCCTTTGCCAAATTTGAAGCTGAAGGCATTTCAGAACAGGATTTGAGCCGCATCAAAGCCGGACAAGAAACACAGTTTTACAATTCACTGTCGAGCGTTTTGGGCAAAAGTTCGCAACTCGCGCAATACAATTATTTAACTGACAACCCTGGTTTTATTGAGCAGGACATCAAAAACATTCTCGCCGTGACACCGGCCGATGTGATGCGTGTTTATCAAAAATACCTCAAGGGCAAAAAGCATGTCGCCACGAGTTTTGTCCCGAAAGGCAAGGTGAATTTAGCTTTGGAAGGCTCAAAACTCGCCGAAGTAGTTGAAGAAAAAATCGTGCAGGGCGCAGAAGATGCGGTTGATCCAAGTGCAAATGCGACTTACGAAAAAACGCCGACGAGTTTTGACCGGAGCCAGGAACCTCCCTCCGGAACTGCGCCGGCGGTTAAAGTTCCGCTGGTCTGGGAAAGCAAATTGACCAACGGAATGCGTGTTTTTGGTATTCAAAACTCGGAAGTTCCATTGGTCAATTATGAAATCGTGATGGACGGCGGATTGTTGATGGACAACATCAACAAAGTCGGAGTTGCCAATCTTATGGCGCGATTGATGACGCAGGGCACTGCCAGAAAGACACCGCAGGAATTGGAAGAAGCAATTCAGCAACTCGGAGCTTCAATAAATGTTTCTGCCAGCACCGAAGATGTCCGAATTTCGGTCAATACTTTAGCCCGAAATTACCCGCAAACCCTTGCATTAGTTGAAGAAATCCTGTTTGAACCGCGTTGGGATGCGAAAGAATTTGACCTGTTGAAACAAAGCACCATCAGCCAGATCCGGCAAATTGAAGCCAATCCGAATGCGGTTGCCAACAGCAATTACAACCTTTTGATTTATGGCAAAGACAACATTCGTTCACGCAATATTTTGGGAACGATTGAAACCGTTAATGCGATCACGCTTGAAGACTTAAAGGCTTTTTACGCTAAAAATCTGTCGCCCACGGTGGCGCGGATGCAGGTTGTCGGAGCATTGAATAAAGCGAAGATCACGGGTTCGTTAAGCGGTCTGAACAAAAAATGGAAAGCCAAAAAAGTCGAGATTCCCGTTTATCAAACGCCGAAACC
>JANOEF010000354.1:0-4981 GCA_031413075.1 Acidobacteriota bacterium
CTCAGAAAAATATCGAAAAATGTTGGCAGGAGAATAAGATTAGTTTGATATAAGTTCTGAGCGGGTTGCGGTTTGAGCGATTTTGATTGACTAGAATTTTCAAAGGTGTTAGTTTTCAGTCATCACTGAATGTGAATAATAATCAAAGTAGTCTTTCTGGAAATTGCGGGTTTGGAGAGTTACGCCTAAGTTCCTCAAGAGCATTCCGCTTAGTTGATTGAGAGGCTCAATAAGTTCAAAATAATTATCCGATTATATCTTTCATCTGAGAAAACCCAATAAAGTCTGATAGCCACGGATATTTTAGAAGTTGAAAAAAGTGGTCAAAAAATGCAACAAAACGGAAAGATATATAATTTAATCTATTCAAACCTTCTTTCAGAAAAGACTCGAAAAAAAAGTGAAGTAGTAATTGTTTCTATTGCAATACTTAGCTTTATCCTTCATCTACTAGTTATCGGATTAGTAGATTTACACTTTCTGGAACTAAATGACAAATCAAGTTTGTTGACCAACCCTATTGCGGCAATCTACACTCCGTTTTCATTTATTTTAATCTACGAAGTGTATCTACTCGTTTATTATTTGCCCAAGTCAACTACAATTTACATTGGAAAGCAATATGAAATCATCATGCTGATAGTTATTCGCAGAGTTTTTAAAGATCTTTCCCAATTAGAATTCACAGCCGATTGGTTCAGCGTCAAATCCGACCTTTATTTTACCTACGATATAATTGCCACCATCGTCTTATTTTTTTTAATCTTTCTCTTTTATCGACTTAATCAAACAAGAATTACCAAACCTAAAGATCAGGCTCAACTGAGTCCCGAGCTGGTAAAATTTATCCGAATGAAAAATATCATTGCGATGGGGTTAATCCCGATATTTCTGGTTTTAGCGATATATAGTTTTGGTAATTGGGTCTATCAAAGTTTTTTCTCAATCAGCCAATTAGTAGACTCGATTACTGATGTCAATAAAATATTCTTCGCCGAATTTTTTATGATTTTGATCTTGATTGATGTTCTCTTGCTCCTTTTTTCGTTTTTACATATTGATAAATTTAACAAGATAATTCGTAATTCAGGCTTCATTATTTCGACAATTCTCTTGAAACTCTCTTTTTCGACCGATGGTCTACTTAATATTATTTTAATCGTTGTCGCAGTATTGTTTGGGGTCGTCATTCTAGCAATTCATAATCAATTTGAGAAATTAGCCGAGCCTGAGAATAGCTAAAAATTTTTAATCCAGCTTTCGCTCAGCAATCAAACCGATCAATCTCAGGCTTAGAAGTTAAAACTAAGCACCAATGGACAATGGACACTAAATAAAACCCCAAAACCAAAGGTAATCAACTATTGGCAAATTTTTCTTTATTTTCAATCTGTCGCAAAACTTTTGCTGACCTGCTTAACTGCTGTCCAACTTATAGTTAAAGACCAAATAATTTGGAAAGCAGTGCAGAAGCTCACACGCAGTAAAGGCGTTTTGTGATTGCGGATTTAGTGCGTGATTCTACATTTTCTAACAGGTTTTGTCTCATTCTCTAATTTTGACTTTCTTTAGATTAGAAAGACTAATTCAGTCTGACTAAAATTATAATGAGCGGTTTGTGCGGTTTTGGTTGACTTGAAATTTAAGAGGTGATAATGTTTTCTGCAATGTTCAGCAGAATTCCAAAAACTTGTTTTTTGGAAGCAGTAAACTGAATTTAAGAACTCTCTAATTAAACAAAAGAGTTCCAGTTTGGCTTGGTAGAGGTGTGTTTTTTTCAGCAGAATACTAGAGTATTGCTTCACCGCTTCCGGCGTCTAAAGAACATTGATGGGTGACAAGCCTGTTATTTCGGCTTGCCGGATTTTATTAAATCAAGTACGAACAAAGGGAGATCAAACATGATAGATACACTGCTTAGCTCGGTAACACTCGGTTTTGCAAACACCTTGATTACCGCCGAACAGGTTGGCATTTTGCCAATGATAGTTGAATTCACATTTTTCGTCGCATACATTTCAATGGGTGCGGCGTTTGTTTTTTTTCTTGCACAAAGAAATAGTGTGGCACCGGAATATCGCACCGCACTTACGCTTTCGGCGATAATCGTCGGTATTGCGGCCTTTCACTATTTCTATATGAAAGGCTTATATACAGATGTAACTCTTCCGCTTTTGGCACAAAACGGTGCTGATTATGCGAAAATTACTGCTAATTCGTTTTTCGGTATTATTAATTTTCGATATATGGATTGGTTGATTACAACGCCTTTGCTGGTTGCGAAAATTCCGCTCGCGGTCGCTGCCGGACGAAAGGTCGGGAAGGTTGTCGTTTATCTGATTCTTTTCGATTTATGGATGATCGTAACCGGATTTATTGGTGAGCAATATGTGACAAATACGCCGGTTCATTTGATGTGGGGAGCAATTTCCACCATCGGTTATTTAGGGATTGTCTATATTCTTTACACAACGGTTAAGGAAATGGCGAAAACTGCTGAACCGGAAGAGCGTTGGGCGGTCAAATGGATGTCGATGTTTGTTATTACCGGCTGGGGAATTTACCCGATTGGATACATGATTCCATCGTTTTTCCCAACTTTAGATTTGAATATCGTTCACGCGGTTTACAATTTGGGTGACCAGATCAACAAAATCGGACCGGGAATTATCGTCTATCTGGCCGGGGCTGCTTTATTAGCCCGCAGACAAAAAGAAGGGACGGCGGTTGAAGCGTAGTTTGCTTCACGGTCGAAGGTAGTGGTGAAATGTTTGGAGTTTTACGGTTAACTTAAAACTCCAAACATTTCAAAAACAAATAAGTATCGCAGGCGGGAGCGGAATCGTGAAAAAAGCCGACATTATCATTCTGGGAGCAGGCTGCTCCGGAACATCGCTAGCACATCATTTAGAAGACGCAGGCTACAAAGGCAAAATTGTCCTGTTTGATGGCCGAACGGTATTCGACCGGGAACAACGTTGGTGCGGTTGGTCACCGTTACCTGCTTCGCTCAATCATCTCGTCACAAACTCCTGGAAAAGTTGGACTGTTTGCGATGAAAATCAGACTTTCACCCAAACTTCCGAGAAATTTTCTTATCAAGAAATTTACGCTCCCCACTTTTTCGATTCTTTACACTCTCGTTGGCAAAATCCTGACAGCCGGATCGAATTAAATCTTGGCGAAAAGATTTTACAAGTCACGAATATTAAAGATTTTGTTGAAGTGACCACCGAAAAAGAAACGTGGAGAGCGAAACTGGTTTTTGACGCACGTCATCAGGGCAGCAATAATTTCAAAAACAGCAAAGAAACAAAAGAGATTTATTTGTATCAAACTTTTCTCGGTTGGAAAATTGAGTTTCAAAACCCGGTTTTTGAGAAGGAAACGGCAATTCTGATGGATTTTAGGACACCACAGGATAATGGGGTGAATTTTATTTATGTTCTGCCGGAATCCGACCGGGTGGCATTAGTGGAGAGCACTTCATTCAGCAAAAGTCGAACTGAATGGAGTAATCATATCCAAGCTGTAACCCAATACATCGCCGATAATTTCGGCCACAATTACCAAATCAAAGCAGAAGAATCAGGGGTTTTGCCGATGACAACGGCAAATTTTCCGACTAAATTAGGTGAACAGATTTATGCGATTGGGGTCGCCGGTGGAAGTGCACGCTCTTCAAGCGGGTATGCTTTTCACCGGATTCAAAGGCAAACCTCAGAAATTGCCGCAGCGATAACAAGAAATGAGCCAATTCCGCGGAGTGTCGCTCCGGGCAAATATAGTTTTCTGGATGCGGTTTTTCTGGAAGCGATTGCCCGCAAACCAGAGATTGCCAAAGAAAGTTTTCTGCGGATGTTTGGTAAGGTCGCCCCTGATTCATTGATTAGGTTTTTGATTGATGAAAGCACTCTTGCCGATGATTTGGCGGTCATTGCCGCCCAACCCAAGATGGTTTTTGGAAAGGCGGCTATTCAGAGTTTATGGCGATGGGTGACAGAAGCAAAAAAGAAAGATGGAAAAAAGAGAGAATCGAATAACCCTTTACCTAGTTCCCTGGACAATTCTGCTCAGCGGTTGGTTACTCGGCGGGTTCATCGGTGAGAAATCTGAAATACTGGGGGCGTGGTTACTACTCTTGAGTGCCTTCCTCTTTGGCCTGCCTCATGGGGCTTATGACTTTTGGATTTTAAGAAAATCAGCTTCTCTAAAGGGTCAATCATTCCGCAAATTATTTTTATTTTTAGCGGCCTATTTACTTCTGGCAATTTCGGTTGTCGTCGTTTGGTATTTTCTTCCCGGCGTAGTTTTGATTGGATTTCTCGCCCTGACAGCGTGGCATTTCGGGAGCGGCGACGCCATTTGGGAAGCGGACAATAGGCTGGATTGGATCATCCAATCGCTGGGACGGGGGGTACTCGTTATGTCTGCCCCGCCCGTTTTTTATCCCTTTGAAACCAGACAGGTCTTAGCCAGATTAGACTATAATTCGACTGAAATTCTACTCATTGCCGCGCCTTACTTCTTAGTCTTCGGAATTTTTGTGACCGTCAGCAAGACGGTCATAGCGGTCTTGCGCAATTCCTTATCCCAGATTTTAACCCCTCTTTTGACGCTGCTCGAAACCTGTATTTTGTTACTTTTCTTTTGGTTGACAACACCGCTTTTGGCTCTCACGGTTTATTTGGTCGGGGTTCATTCGTGGCGTCATTTATTACGAGTCAGGATTTATGAAAAAGATGAACAGTCGTTTCAGCCAGTTGAAACGTGGCAGTTTATTCGCAGTTTTCACCTTCGGACTCTACCAATCACTCTAATCTCAATAATTGGATCAGCGGCGATTTTTTGGTGGTTAAATCTACAATTTTCCGACTTTGCCAATTACACGACAGCTTATTTAGTCTTGCTTTCGGCGCTTACTCTCCCGCATGCGACACTGATTGGGTTGAAGGAATTTAATCTCTAACCTACGTGAATA
>JANOEF010000355.1:0-2026 GCA_031413075.1 Acidobacteriota bacterium
AAAATACTTCAGAAGGATTAGTGACTGGCTTCAACCCTTCGTTGGTCATCTCAAAAATGCCGATCTCATTGGCCGCTCCGAAACGGTTTTTGGTTGCTCTGATGATTCGATGATTGTGATGCCGGTCGCCTTCGAAATAGAGTACCGTGTCAACGATATGTTCGAGGGCTTTGGGGCCGGCAATTGAACCTTCTTTAGTCACATGACCAATCAGAAAAACGGGTGTGGCGGACGATTTTGCAAAAATCATAAATTGCCCGGCAACTTCGCGAACCTGGGAAACGCTGCCCGCAGCCGATTCGATTTTTTCGCTGAAAACCGTCTGGATCGAATCTACAATGACAATATCAGGCTTCATTTTGTCGGTTTCCGCCAAAATATTCTCCAGATTAGTTTCCGGCAAGAGGAAAAGATTTTCCGCATCAATTCCGAGCCGCTCGCCGCGCATTTTGATCTGAGTTTCGGATTCTTCGCCCGAAATGTATAAAACTTTGAAGCCTTGTTTATCCAATTCGCTGGCGGTTTGAATAACAAGAGTTGAATTATGGACAATTAAATCATTAGCTACAAAATTTTCGTGAGCCGAGACAGAAATGTCATAAACCTCTTGTTTTCCCATGAATTTTATGCTTTTTATTTGGTCCCAATAAACATCACCAAAGGCAAGTTTATCTAAAAATGAATTTGGAAATAATTTTGCTATCGCTTGAACTGTTGAAAGGCATAAAGGTCTATCGTGTCTTCTATCTCTTAAACAAATTCGGGCTTTTGCTGAAATGGTTTCAAATGATTCTTTACCAAATAATTCTTTCAGATTTTTCCAAAATTGACTTCCGGTTGGAATAACGTTTCGATGAGTTGACGGAAGTTTTGGAAATTCAATTTTTAATATTTTAGACTTTGCCTCGCGGCGTCCGTAGATTCCAATTTCAGCCAAAAATCTTTTTACATTTTCGATGCCTAACAGTTGGATTTCATAAGCGGTATAATCTTTTTCATTGATTTTACTTTGCTTAGTTCTTAGTTTGGCAATGAAGCCAAATCGTAAAAGTAAATGCTGAACATCTTCAGCTAATTTTCGGCTGATAGTTGAATATGAAATGCCTGCTTGGTTACGTTTGTTGACATAAACCGAGCCATCGCAGGAAAAAAGAATTTTCAAAAATAGAGCTAAATTTGCTTTTGGAAGTCGGAAGATACAGTCAGGCACAGATTTAGTCCGAGCATTTTTGTAACGTAATCCGACTGATTCAATCAAACGCATGCCGGGGTTGGTGAGATCAGTAGTTTCTAAATCTTTGAGCCCTAAATTACAATCATCAATTTTGAAAGCCTCCGCAAATTTGAAAATTTGTTGTTTGTTTGGCGTTCCTTGTACTTTTTTCCAGGTATCAACCATTTCATATTTGACATTCAGAGTTCGTGCAATTTCTGCCCAGGTTAAGTTTTTCGATTCTTTCAGTTGGATAAAGTTTTTGGCAAAACTTTGGCGGGCAATTTTTCTCTCTTGATGCGGAACTATTAAACGATACTCTTGTGCTTTTCCCTTTGATTTTTTATAAATGTGAACAGTTAAACCAAAGAAGTTTGCAATTTCAAAGACATCACTTTCGATTTCAGGCAAAGACGCAGTAATTGATAGACTATTCTGAGCTGAACCATCGGAAATAATGTATGCGATTAGTTTGATTTCGTTTTCATCCATCTGTTCTTTGCCAAAAAAAGGTAGAGAGGAAGGTGTTGCAATAAAATCGCTAACCATTATTTGGGATAAAGGTTTCCATCCCTCATTGGTCAAAAAAGGGTGATTAGCTGTGCAACTTATCTTTTTACCAAGTTTGGTTTCAATTTCAAAGACTTGTTTTTTGCCTTGTTCATGAAACCTGATTGATTTTTGAATAGAAAATTTATTGACGGAGTTATCAATTGAAAGGACGCTTCGATTGGTCTGACGCCATTCAGTTATTGGTGAAAAATCTCCTGAATCAGCATCGAAAATTCGAGTTGAGCCACTTAAACACTTGCC
>JANOEF010000356.1:0-2486 GCA_031413075.1 Acidobacteriota bacterium
GGAAACTCGGCGTTCTCGGACTCGATTTCAACTACAAACTTTTTAGCCGGTATGATGACGGCAAAGAAGTTTGGGTTTCGACGGCCGATCAGACGACCGAACAAAATGTTCCAACCTTCGGCGGCGGTGATACCGTTTATAATGTCATTGACACCCGCCAGTCTTATCCGCAAGATGTAGTAAAAAAAGGGGTTTCGCTGATTGCGCCCGACAAAGGCGAAGCGGCCAGCGTCCATCTTTCGTATGATATGGTGGCCCTTTCTCCCTCGGCAGCCGAAGAACTCGGATTTAGTTTGAGCGACGAAGATAAAGCAAAATCGTTTGTCGAAATGAGCGGACGGAAAGGTTTGGGCGTCAAGGCGGATGATTTGATCAATCGCCTCGATGAAAAGGCGCTGGAGGAAGTTGAAAAGCGTCATTCTGATCTATCCGGCGTTGAAAAGGACAAAATCGCCCATATCATCGCGGTCGGAGCGTTGCGTTATTTTCTCCTGAAATTTACCCGAACCACCATTATCGTCTTTGACTTCAAAGAAGCACTCTCTTTTGAAGGAGAAACCGGTTGCTTTTGTCAGTATTCGGCTGTGCGGGCCAATTCAATTTTCCGAAAATTAGAAGAGAACGGCTTAGAAAAAGCCAGACAATTGATTTCTTCTAATCATTTGGAGGTTTTAGATATTTTGAACTCCGAAAACGAAGTTTGGTCGTTGATTACCCAGTCCTATCGGTTCGAAGAAACAATCGCCCAGGCAGTTCACCAGGCTGAACCCGCCACCGTTGCCAAATATGCGTTCAATTTGGCCAAGTCATTTAACCTTTTTTACCATCACCATAAGATTTTGATCGAAGAAAATCCCCTGAAACGTGCGGTTTTGATTGTCACCGCTGACATCACCCGGAAGGCTTTGACTTCGACATTAAATGTTTTAGGAATCAAAGTTCCCGACCGAATGTAATCAGATTTTAGGTTAGGAATTCGAAGTTGGAATTGGCTGAATTTAATTTTTGAAGTTTTATGAAAAACAAATTTATTTTGCTAAAATAATTTGAGCAAAAGGAGTTTTCAAATGGCTACCGTTAGCGAAACAACCCGGACAACCAATTTTCCACCTTCAAATTCTGCCCTCAAATCCAATGGCAAACGCAGAGTTCGGAGTGAGGAGTCAATCAACCGTTTCTTGATTAAAAATAAAGGTTACGAATTTTTCAATGGAAAATTGGAGAAAAAAGAAATGCCCACAGCCAAACACAGCGGAATTGCGACCAGGTTAGCAATTGAAATTGGAATCTTTTTAAAAAAGAATAAAATTGGTAGAATTTATGGGGACAACACACTTTTTCAAATTGGTGAAAATAAACGAATTCCCGATACCGCTTTTGTCTCAGCCGCTAAAATCCCGGAAACCGGAGAGCCTTTAGACATTTGGAATTTTGCTCCTGATATTGCGGTTGAAATAATTTCTCCAAGTGAAAGGCATAATGAAGTTGAGCAAAAAATTAAGGATTATTTTGCCGCCGGGGTTCGTCAAGTTTGGAAAATTGTTCCCGAATTAAAGACTTTGACCATCTACTTTTCTCCAACTCAGACTAAAATTTTAACCGAAACCGATGAATTAATTTGCGAAGAAATTCTGCCAACATTCAAATTAAAATTATCCGAAATTTTTATTGACTAATTTATGTTAATCGTAATGAAACCCGACGCGACTCAAGCCGATATTGAGCGCGTTTTAGAAATAATCGAACATCTCGGCTTTAAGCCGCACGCGATGCCCGGCTCGAATCGAACGGCGATTGGCATCACCGGAAATAAAGGCGCGGTTGATCCGGCTCATTTTGAGAACTTGAACGGCGTGGCGGACGCGATTCGCGTCACTAAGCCATACAAACTGATTTCAAAGGATTTACGCCCCGAAAAATCCGTCATCAAAGTCGGTAATTCCGAAATCGGCGGAAACGAATTGGCAATTATTGCCGGCCCTTGTGCGGTTGAAACGGTCGAACAAGTCTTTGCCGTAGCTGAAATTGTCGCCAAAAGCGGTGTCAAATTCTTTCGCGGCGGCGCATTTAAACCGCGAACTTCTCCTTATGCCTTTCAGGGCAAAGGCGAAGATGGTCTGAAAATATTGGCGGAAGTGCGCGACCAATACGGCTTAAATATTGTCACCGAAGCCATGGACGAACACGGCGTTGATCTGGTCGAAAAATACGGCGATTGTATCCAGATCGGCGCGCGCAATATGCAGAATTTTTCGCTTTTGAAATACGTCGGAAAAACCCGCAAACCGGTTTTATTGAAACGCGGGATGTCTGCTACGCTCGACGAATTTTTACTGGCCGCTGAATACATAATGTCCGAAGGAAATTATGAGGTGATCCTCTGCGAGCGCGGAATTCGCACCTTTGACACGCACGCCCGCAACACGCTGGATCTCTCGGTAGTTCCGGCTGTCAAACGGCTCTCGCATCTTCCCATTATCGTTGAC
>JANOEF010000357.1:0-1763 GCA_031413075.1 Acidobacteriota bacterium
CGCCAATTTACCATTTACCATTTACCATTTACAATTACACATACCTTGAGAGCGACCCTTAACATCACCGAACCGACCGGACGCACCTGGCAGATCGAACTGACGCCGGGCAGCACCTTCGCGATCGGGCGAGCAAAAGACAACGAGATCGTCCTCAATGATCGACGCGTCTCGCGAAAACACGCGTTCATATTTAACGACGGCACTGGCTTTAAGGTCGTCGACGGATATGTCGAGAATGGCCAGCTTTTTCGAAGCGTAAATCACGTATTCGTAAACGACGAAATGCGGCTGGAGCATATATTGAATGACGCCGACGTTTTGATCATCGGTGAGAGCAGGCTTGAGTTCCGCAAGAGCGAAGAGATATCTACAACCAAGAGCAGAGGGCCGATAACGCTCTCAAGCACTATCGCCCGGGAGCTGCAGCGATCGCAAGAGGTCAATTTTGACGATTCGCCGCTTGGCCATACGCAGGTCGCGATCTCGGTCAACGAGATCATCGGGCGCAAATCGAATCTCACCCTCGAATCCGCCGTCGCTACCGCCGAGGAAATAAAGGATCTGCGGCGCAAGGCGAAGTTTCTCGATCTGCTATTTGAGATGAGCAAAACGCTCGGCACCGTTTTCGATCTCGAAGAGATCTTTGAAAAGGCGACCGATCTCATCTTTCGAGGCACACCGGCCGACCGTGTGATAGCTTTGCTGGCTGACGAAGCGGGCGATTACGATTCGCTCTATCAGATCGGCGCCAAGACTCGCGACGAGAGCTTTGCAAAGCTTTCCGAAAAGCTCTCCGTCAGCCGAACCATTACGCGCCGCGTGATGGAAGATGGCGTTGCGATCCTATCGCAGGACGCCAAAACAGATGAGCAATTTCAGGGTGCCGAGTCGATAGTTTCGCAGGGCGTTAGATCGACCATCTGCGCACCGCTCATTACTCAGTCGGGCATTCACGGCGTTCTTTACGCCGACCGCCTCGATCCGTTCGCGGCTTTTCGTCAGGATCATCTCGAACTTATTTCCGCCGTTGGAGCCCAGACGGCCGTCACCGTCGAGACAGTAAAGGCTCACAAACGCCTCGCCCGCGAAGAGGTTGCCAGGGCCAATTACAGCCGTTTCATGCCCGAGTACGTGGTGCAGCAGCTTCTCGAAAATCCAGATTCGTTCCGGCTCGGCGGCGTAAACCAGATCATCACTGTACTCTTCGCTGATATTAGAGGCTTTACTTCGATCTCGGAAAATGAAAATCCCGAAAAGGTCGTAGGCCTCTTGAATCATTACTTTACAGCGATGACCGAGATAATCTTCGAGCACGGCGGCACGCTCGACAAATACATCGGCGACGGCATGATGGCTCTCTTTGGCGCACCTACGGCAACGCCCGATGATGCCCGCAATGCATTGAATGCAGCCGTCGCAATGCAAAAGCGCCTCGTAACGCTCAAAGGCGAGCTTTCAGAACAAGGATTTGACCGCATCGCTATCGGCATCGGCTTGCACACCGGCGTCGCCACGGTCGGCTACATCGGCTCCGAACGTGCGTGGATTCCGCGGCCGTGCGGGTGATCTTGCCCTTGAACGGCTGTTCTGGTCTGGGCAGGACTTCTTGCGCCCAGCTAGACGCTGCCAGCCCGAAGGCCAACGCAAGGATGATGAGTATGCGTTTCATGTCTGTTTCCACGTTTACGTTGATCCAATTGGTCTGCGCGGCGCCAGCACGCCAACGCGCGCCGTGCTCATGAGGTGAGCGGGCATTTAAT
>JANOEF010000358.1:0-3350 GCA_031413075.1 Acidobacteriota bacterium
CACCTTTTTGATTGGCAATTGCAATGATCATCGTATTTTTTATTAACCTATTAAATCGGGCCATTCTTCAAGTGGCTTTTCAGTTTCAATGGAACTGTCGGAAAATTCATTTTGTGCAGCAGCCGAAGAACTGGAAGAAGAGGCTGAGTTCGAGATATCCAGCACTTTTTGGGCGACAAAAATTGGACAGTCAACCCGTAAAGCCAGGGCAATTGCATCAGAAGGCCGGGCATCGAGAGTTATTAAATTGTGGTTCTCATCTACAATTTCAATGACTGCATAGAATGTATTTTCGACAAGATCGCTAACCAGTATTTTTTCTACCCGGCATTGCATTTCGATAATTGTATTTCTCAACAAATCATGGGTCATCGGCCGTGGGGGGACTATTTTTTCAATTTCAAGCGCGATGGCATTGGCCTCGTAGGCACCCACCCAAATTGGTAAAATAGCCGCATTCTCAACCCCTTTGAGAACTACAATTGGAGTATTGCTATTGGGATCCATTATTAAGGCACCAACTTTTACTTCTACAAACATAATTTCCGCATAATTTCCGAATTCAGACGGCAACTCCGTATAAAGTGTTACTTTTACTTTCAACTATTCTAACATTGATAATCTTTCCGAGAAAGTCGGAACTGCATCTGAAATTGACAACCTTCTGACAAGTGGTATGGCCGGTGAATTCAGATTTATCCTTCGTACTTTGTTTTTCCACTAAAACTTCAACCGTTTTATTAACATATCTTTGCAAAATATAGGATTGAATTTGTTTTTGCAGATTATCCAATTCGATAAACCGCCGTGTTTTTTCAACTAAGGGAACATCGTCCGTCAAATTAGAGGCAGGAGTTCCCTTCCTTACCGAATACTTGAACATATATGAGCTATCATATTGACAATATTCAATTAAACTTTTGGTAGCCTCAAAATCTTCAAGTGTTTCTCCCGGAAAACCGATGATAAAATCAGTAGTAATTGCAATATTTCGGGATGAGTTTTTGATAGCATCAATCCTTTTTTTATAATTATCAATAGTGTGTCCTCTGCGCATGGCTTTTAATATTTTGTCGCTGCCTGATTGAACCGGTAAATGAACCCAATTACAGAGATTTGGAAACTCATCCATTGCTTTAACTATATCGGGGTGAAAGTCTCTGGGAAAAGAAGTTGTGAACTTAACTCGTTCTATTCCGGTATGAGCCACAGCACGTAATAAACGGGAGAAATGAGTGGATCCGCGAAATAGTTCAAGTCCGGTCTCAGATTTTGGTCGGTAACTATTGACGTTTTGACCAATTAGATGGATTTCTTTTAATCCCTGCCGACGTAGTTGTAAAACCTCTCGGATAATATCAGAGGCGGGTATGCTTTTTTCTCTGCCTCGAGAGAACGGAACGATACAATAAGTACAAAATTTATTACATCCCTCGATTATTGGAACAAAAGCAATATGCGGCGATTGACGTTGAGTTTCCGAAACACTCCAATCATAATTTAGTTCGCGTTCACCCAAATCAAGGACTTGTTGTTGAGTATTAATTACTTCCGATATTGCTTCATGGACTCTTCCGACAGCTTGAGTTCCGATGATAAAATCAATCCCGCGACCTTGTGCAAATAAGGTTTCGCCTTCCAGTTGGGCGACACAACCCATGACTCCAACAATTTGTTTCGAATTTTTAGATTTGCGCACCTGTCCGACTCTCGTATAAAGTTTGTTTTCAGCTTTTTCTCTAACCGAACATGTGTTAAAAAGAATCACATCGGCGGAATCTTCATTCGAAGTCATTTCAAAGTCGTTATTTTCTAAAACAGTGGCCACTCTTTCCGAGTCAGAGACGTTCATTTGACATCCAAAAGTTTCTAAATATACTTTTTTCATAAAAAATGGAAGAAATAAGCAAAAAAAAGATAAAAAAATCCAAAGATTTTGTTCATTTGCATCTACATACGGATTATAGCCTGTTGGAGAGCGCAATCCAACTTAAACCGTTAGCAAAACGCTTAAATGAATTGGAAATGGGGGCTTGTGCAATGACAGACTATGGAAATATGTACGGAGCCATTTCATTTTACAACACCATGAAGGCTCATGGTATTCATCCGATAATCGGCTACGAAGCTTATTTGACTTTTGACAGCAGATTTGAAAAGACAGCCCATTTGAAAAGTGGCGAACGCCCATATTATCATCTGGTTCTACTAGCCAAAGATTTGGAAGGATATCACAACTTGGCTCAGTTGGCATCTAAAGCTTTTACTGAAGGATTTCATCATAAACCTCGGATAGACATAGAGTTATTGTCAATACACGCTAAAGGATTAATCGGGCTTTCGGGAGGATTTAAGGGAGCTGTCTGGCACTATTTAACTCAGGATAATTTTGTTGAAGCAGTGAACAAAGCAAAACTTTTCGAAGAAATATTAGGTCCGGGAAATTTTTATCTAGAAGTTCAGAAACATGATCTTGAAGAGGAAACAAAAATCAGGAAAGGTTTGGTGGAGCTTTCGCAAAAATGTGAAATTCCCTTAGTTGCGACCAATGATGCACATTATTTAAATTCAGATGACTCCCGAGCCCATGAACTTTTGTATTGCATAGCTGAGGGGAAAACGGTAAATGATTCAACCCGCACACGTTTTAAAACTCCGCAATATTATGTGCGTTCGGCTGAAGAAATGTGGCAACTTTTCGGTCATGAATTACCAGATGCATTACATAAAACATTGGAAATTAGTGAAATGTGTCAGTTAAAATTGCCCACCGGTAATAATCTGACTTTGCCTCAATTTCCAATTCCGAAAGAGTCTGAGTGTCGAACGACAGATGAATATTTTGAATTAGTAGTAATGGAGGGATTTGGAAAAAGATGCCAGTCGGTCTGGAATCGGCAAATTGAAAATAACACTCTCAAATATACATTAGCTGATTATCAAGCTCGAATTAAAATTGAAATAGAAACCATTATAAAAATGGGGTTTCCGGGATATTTTCTGATTGTGTGGGAGTTCATCCGGTATGCCAAGGAACAAGAAATTCCGGTCGGCCCCGGGCGCGGTTCGGCAGCCGGCTCGCTGGTCGCATTTTGTCTGGAAATAACTGATGTTGATCCGATCCAATATGATTTGCTATTTGAAAGATTTTTGAATCCCGAGAGAATTTCGATGCCTGATATTGATATTGACTTTTGTGTCCGTGGGAGAGGCGAGGTAATAAATCATGTGACTGAAGTTTATGGACGAGAATCGGTTTGCCAAATTATAACTTTTGGAACCATGGCCTCGAAAGCGGCGATTAAGGATGTCGGAAGAGCTTTAGAAATGCCGTATGCCGAAGTTGAAAA
>JANOEF010000359.1:0-6979 GCA_031413075.1 Acidobacteriota bacterium
GAAAGAACCCGTTAGCCACGGAACTTCGCATTCATTTAAGTCAATTGCAGACTCCGAGAACGACATTCTGGCCAAGTCAATTTTTGATGTGGGCGAGGTTGTTTCGGTTTTTTATATGGACAAAATGATCACGGTTGAAAAAACCGATGAATCAGATTGGGACGAGATATTACCCGAACTGGCCGTCCCGATTCGGGCGGCGGAAGCGGTTGCTTCGAGAAACGGAAACAGCGTTAAAATCGGCGGAGCCATCGGAGCTGTTTTGAGTGATAATCCCAAAATTGCTGAAATTGAAGCTATTTTGGATGAGCGAATTCGCCCTTATTTAGCCAGTGACGGCGGCTGGTTGGAAATAGTTGACTTAACTGATAAAACTCTGCAAATTCGTTATGAGGGCGCCTGTGGAAGTTGTCCGAGCAGTTTAACCGGAACGCTGATGGCCATTGAAAATATGATTCAAGAAGAAATTGACCCGGAAATTGAAGTGGTGGTGGTTTAACTGCTCATCTCTCTCGAGCCGGCAGTTGCAAAAAAACAACGTTGGCCAAGAGCCACAATGCTAAGGTAAAACCTTGTTTTACCTGGTTGGGTTAATTTTATTTCTTTGGAAGGAAAAGAGTTTCTTGACATAACTACACTTTTAAGTTCATAATTCAAAAGGTGGCATTTACAGCTTAAATGTTGCCATATCCACAAAGGATTTAGTTATCTCTCAAAACACCAGCCATTAGACATACCTGTAAAGTGCTGTTTTTTTTATCTACGGAGGATAATCATAGTGAATAGTGAAGAACTCGAACAAAGTCTGCGAACTGAATTCGAGAACTATCTCAAAGAGGTTTTTGGTGAAATGCGGCAAGAGATTGCTCAACTCCAAGAACGAGTTGAAGCAGACCTTGAAAAACAAAAGTCCCAATTTAACGAGGTTTTTAATAACGTTCTGACCCGGTTTAATACCGGCAAAGAACTTGACGCCAGTTTTAAAGAGACAGTTGTCGAACATCTGCGTTTAGCTAAAGACGAAGGGGCTAAGATTACAGCCACAGCCATCGCCCAAGCCGAAGAATTGGAACGCGAAACCGCCGCGGCGCAAGTTCCGGAGGCTGGCATCAAAGAGATTTACGATGGTGTCAACGAAATCAGTCAAAAGACTTCTCAATCAGATATTCTTAAAACATTGGTTCATCACGCCACTTCTTTTGCCCCGCGGGGTGCGTTTTTTATTATCAAAAATGAGCATCTGGTCGGTTGGCGCACTTTTGGTAAAGATAAAAGCACCGTGGTCGAAGAAAAGGTGCGGGAGGTTTTTCTTCCGGTTTCTGCCGACAGCATTTTGAGTAAATCTGTCAAATCTTTGACTACTGCGAACAACGAAACAGGTTTTTATCCGGCCGATGTCGAAGTATTTGGGAAACTGGAATTTAGTGAACCACATCAAATGTATGCCATTCCGCTGGTTGCCCGCGGACGCGGAGTCGCCGTACTTTATGCTGATGGAGGCGCAGAAAATTCGTCCATCAATATCGAAGCATTAGAAACTCTGATTCGGGTAGCCGGTTTAACCGTTGAGGTCTTAGCTTCAGCTAAAGCCCCGACCGGTAAAAAAGTTTCAGGTAAAAAGCCTTCGGATATTGGATATGAAGAAGAAACTCCGACGGTTAGAACTGAAGATTCATCCCAGGTAGCTGAGACATTTGAAGCCGTTCCAAGCTATCAGACAACCGTTTCCGAACCTGTAGTCGAAACTTCATTTACGCCGCCCATATTTGAAACCCCATTTACACCTGAACCCGCAGTTGAAACTTCATTTGTTTCGGAACCCGTAGTTGAAACTTCATATATTTCGGAACCCGTAGTTGAACCGACTCCAACCTTTCAAGAGGAAGTTGTCAGCCATGATTTTGCTGTCGCCAGTCCTGAGGTTGAAGAGGAAATCGCTACTCCGGTGATAGAAAAATATCCCGAATTCGAGATCAGCAGTTCAAGTTTTTCGGCGCAGGAATTTGCCGCTAATTTTGCCAAAGAAACCGATCCGGCTGAATATGCCAAAGACGTTTCGGGTGAATCAGAAACGCAAACAACCGGTTTTGCTTTTGAAACTTCCAGCAGTGTAGAAACAGTCGAAACTCCTGTGGTCGAAGATTTTGTTCCGACCAAAGAGCAAACCTACGGTTCGTTCGATGTCGAACCGACACCGGTTGAAACGGTCAATCAGCCGATCTCGACACCTCCCGCGAAATCGCGTCTAAGCGAGCGCAATGTTGATTTGCCGATTGAAGTGACCGAAGATGAACGCCGACTTCACAACGACGCCCGCCGATTTGCCCGTTTGTTAGTTTCAGAGATCAAACTTTATAACGAGCAAAAGGTTAAAGAGGGACGTGACGGAAGCGATTTGTATGAACGTCTGAGAGAAGCGATTGACCGCTCGCGTGAAATGTATGACAAACGCGTTCAACCACCGGTCGCCGCTAAATTTGACTATTTCCATTATGAACTGGTCAATACCTTAGCCGAAGGCGATGATAACAAACTCGGGACAGGTTATCCGGGGTCAGCCGTCTAAGCACGCTCTCCATTTGGAATAAAGCCGGAGAAAAGGTGATTGCCTTTTCTCCGGCTTTATTCGTTCACTAATCAACCAGTTCAAATTGAATCCATTGAGTAGTTAATTTATTTTTCTTTTTCGCCGAATTATCAATCGCGATTATTTGCAAAACGTAATCTCCGACCGACATTTCACTTCCCAGTGTCAAGGCTCCGACAAAATTCAATCTCCTGAAATCCGTTTGCCCTTCGAGGCTCAGCGGATTGGGCCTGCCGTCAAAGACAAGTTTGCCATCCCGAAAAACCCGCACGCGGGTGGTTAAATCAGGTTTGCGGGTTTGGTCGAGTTTGGCGTTATAAATTTCCAGGGCATATCGCAAAATCGTTCCGCGCCTAAACCGTCTCAGCGAAGTATCCTGCATCGGATCAGTCTCGCGTCGCTGTGAATTTGTTTCGGTCGCCAACTCGGACCATTGCTTTTCGGTCATGATCTCTAAGACAATACCCGAGACGGTCAGTCGGCCTTTTTTTAAATCGGGAGCTTCGACAAACTGGTGAGCGGAGCCAACTTTGGTCGAGGTCACATCCCGAATCGCCACTCGCATTTGAAAAGCTCCGGCCTTTTTGATCGGAAACAGAAATTGATAAACAAACCCGTCTTTGATCAGTTTTTTATACAATTCATCACCGACCGTCAGCACATAGTTTTTGCTGATCGCGTCAATCGGGTTTCCGTTTTCGCCGAAACTAACCGCTAAAACATCAAAAGAGGCTCTCTTTTTGCCCTCGGGTGCGTCACTGAATTGCAAATCGGCGGCGTTGACATGCAGCAACGAATTGGTAAATGAACCTGTGTTCGGATCGAAACCAAACAAGGTGTTGAGCCGTAAATTGATTCCGTTGACCGCGAACGGCGAGGTCAATGCCGTCTGAATTTGTTGGTTAGGAGTTTGCTGCGTCGGTTTTTCTACTTTTTTATCCGCTATTCCAAAAAAACCACTCCGATAACGAACCTCTGTCCCCGACCGATTTACTTTGACGGTCAACTTATTGAAACGTCTGGTTTTGGGATCGAATGTATCAGTATCCGGCTGATAGGCCAGCAGATAATAGCCCTTTTGTTCATCGAGAGCTTTTTCGAGACTTCGGTTAAAATCGTTGTTGTTAAAAAAGGCCCGTCCGCCGGTTTCATTGGCCAAAAAAGCCAGACCTTCCTGTTTATCGAGATTTTCAGCTGAGCGCGAACTGAGAGCTTGTTGATAGGCTTGCGGATTGGCCGCTAATCTATCAGCCGCCGTGACACCCAGAGTTTGCAGCCCCCGGGAATCAATCGAATAAATATTAACAGCCGCCCGATTACATAAATCCGTCAATTGTTTGATCGAATCACGCATTCGGGTGCAGCGGTCAGGGTCGTTCCGCATATCGGTTTCGGTGCAGATAGAAAAACCATCGGAAAAAAGCATAATGGCTTTTCTGCCCGGTAATTCATCCATTCCTTTGACTACAAAATTGATCGCGCCGAGCGTTCCCACTGAAAAAAGGTCTTCGCGAAACTCGTTAAAAGCGGTGATTGAATCTTTTTCGGCTTGAATATCCTCGTCACTGACGTCCGCGCCGTTAGCCTGAGCCTCTTCGAGCGGGGTCGGCTCAATCGCGCCAAAAGCGCTGACTCCGGCCCGCCCCAGCGGATTCCAGCGAATCTTTTCAATGGCGGCGTGAAGTTGGCGTTTATCCGAAGTAAATTGTTGAAGCGCGCCAACCCCGCCGCCGGTGCGAATGATCGCCACCAAATCATTCGGCAACATTTGTTCGTCCACAAATTTTTTTAATGCCCGGCGGACAAAGTGCATACTTTCAAACGAGACCCCCAAATCATCAACCACCAACGCAATTGTCCGCCGAACCTGTTCCGGACGGATCTGAACGGGCGGAATCGGTGCAATGACTTCGTCTTTTCCGGGCTTCGGAGTTGGCGTGGCTTTTGCTTCGGGCGCAGTGTTGATGAACGAAAAGTTGGTAATATTCTGCTTTTCGCCGTTTTCAAATATTTCAAAGTCCCCGGACTTTAAATCAGTCACGACCTTCCCGCTTTTGTCCGTGACTGTCACATCTACCTGAATCAAAGTGGTCGAAATTTTGACGACATCATCATTTTTTTCAGTCGGTTTCGGGATTGGGGTGGGCGTCGGTGTTTGGGAAAAACTAAAAACAGTTAAAAAAGTCAAGAATATGAGGGCGGGAAGAAAATTTTTCATAATAACTCCGGGCAATATAATGTTTAGGGAGCATCATATAACGAATTTGCCGCGATTAAAAGGCTTATCCGAATTTGTGATTGATTTTGTCTCCCCTTGAATAAAGGTTGTTAGTTGTTCAAATTTGTAAATTCAAAGTTGGAAAGCTGTATTCAACCTGGTCTGCAAAATCGTTTATTTCTGACTCCTTCGATACTTGTGCGTAATCGGTCGTCTGCGTCCAACCCCAATCGCATTTTTAGAAATAATGATCGTTGGCGGCAACTGTTGGCGTTTAAATTCATTGGCGGGCGATTCGACCTTGTTCAGAATCCCATAAACCAGTTCGGCATCGTGCCCGTGGGCGATAATCTCCTGGGGCGAAAGTTTTTGTTCAAAATAGAGATGTAAAACCGGATCCATGAGGTGATATGGCGGGAGGGATTGGTCGTCAAATTGATTTGGCGCAAGTTCGGCACTGGGACGTTTCTCAATGATCTTTTCGGGAATAATTTCGCGTCCCGCCTGAGCATTGATGTGCCGGCAAACCGCCCAGACCTCAGTTTTCAACAGGTCACCGAGAACTGCCAGACCCCCGTTGGTGTCGCCATAAAGCGTGCAATAGCCAACCGCTAACTCAGATTTGTTGCCGGTAGCTAAAACGAGACGTCCTTCAGCATTGGAAATCGCCATCAGAATCACTCCGCGAAGGCGTGACTGCATATTTTCCGCCGCCAGATTTTCGCCGCCTTTTTTGGGAGCGGTAAATTTTAGTTGATTTAATAAAACTTCAAACGCCCCTGAAATCGGTTCGAGACGCGATTCACAACCCAAATTTTTAACTAATTCTTCTGAGTCTTTGACACTTCCTTCTGACGAAAATGGTGACGGCATCATCACGCACAGCACATTTTCCGCGCCTAATGCCTGACAGGCGAGCGTGGCCACCAGGGTCGAATCAACTCCGCCGCTGAGGGCGATAACCGTTTTGGTAAAACGATTCTTATGGGCATAATCGCGGATTCCCAGAACCAGAGCATCGTGAATCGCCCCGATTTCTCCGCCGGTAATTCCCCGTGAATCGGGCTTTCGGACATCCAATTCGACCGATTCGATAAATTCGTCGAAAGCAGTCGCCTGCAAAATAATATCGCCTTCTTCATCGGCAATGAGCGAGGCTCCATCGAAAATAATCCCGTCATTTCCGCCGACCAAATTTACAAACACAATCGGGACTTTCGATGCTTTTGCCCGATGCGCGACCATATCGCAACGGAGTTTGATCTTGCCTTTGTTGTAGGGCGAAGCGTTGATGGAAATTAGCACATCAGGGCGTTGCTGAATCGCTTCTTCCGCCGGATCAACGTCGTAAAGTCTTTCGTTCCAAAAAGTCTTATCGTTCCAAAAATCTTCGCAGACGACCACGCCGATCTTTTTGCCGTTAATTTCAAATAATTTATTCGGCTTTTCATTTTTTTGGAAATATCGCGGATCGTCGAAAACATCGTATTCGGGCAAAAGAGTTTTGTCTATAAATCCAAGAAGTTCGCCGTTGGAAATAATGGCGGCCGAGTTATACAAACGCCTTCCGTCCTTTTTATCATTCGGGCGAATGGTGCCGACAATGGCGGTGATCCCAATTGTAGCGGGAATTATTTTTTGCAACGGGTCGAGAGCGTGTTCGATAATATCGCGATCCTGGAACCAATCCTGCGAAGTGTAGCCGTGCGTCACGACTTCGGGAAAAACTACGATGTCCGATTTGTCAGCCTTCGCCTTTTCGATGCCTGCCAAAATTTTCGCAACATTGCCTTCGATGTCGCCGTTGGTCGTGTTGATTTGTGCAATTGTAACTTTCATTGTTTTCTTGAGGATTTATTTTCTACGATTTTCTTTAAATAATCCATTGCATATTCGTGGTCGTAATTTAAGACTGCTTCAACAAATTCGGCGGGTGGAAGATAAGAATGACTTTCGATATAGTGAGTAATCAGCATTGGAAAAGCATAAATTTTGTCTTTAGATGCGAGTAAAATGGTTGTTGCTCCTAATTCTATATTGACAAAACCACAGAAATCGCACTGATGATAACCCAGAAAGCGATGATACATTCCTGGCGTTTTGTTAAATTCATAAATTTTTTCAACGACTTCTTTGTGAGATTTGCCTGTCGTGTATGATTTTCCATTTTCAAG
>JANOEF010000360.1:0-4502 GCA_031413075.1 Acidobacteriota bacterium
TAAGATTAAAGATGGTAGGTCAAACTAACAATTAACTTGTTTTTTGCGCTAATTTGCCAAACCAAATTTCTCAAGTTTTCAATCTTGCTTATTATAAGCCTAATGTGCAGAATAATTTACAAGAAAGTGTCCTGACTTCAGCTGATTGGTGGTAGTTTGGTGATGCAAAATTTGCGTTTTATTACTTTCATCATTTGGAACAATTGAACGCTCCATTAGATTTTTGAGTTCTAACTCTTGCTTGATATCTTTCAAATCATTGCCGACATCTTTGATTGTTTGATAACGCTCATCTCTATCTTTTCGCAGACATTTATTGATGATTTTTGATATTTCAGTTGGAACATCTGCGTCTAATGGTTTCGCTTCTTTATGCAAAATTGCCCCAATCATTTCCAACGCATTCTCGCCTTCAAACGGAAGCCCGCCCGCAATCATTTCATACAGCACAACTCCGAAACTAAAAATATCGGTTCGTGCGTCAACAATTTTGCCTTTAGCTTGTTCGGGCGACATATAATTCGCCGTGCCGATAATCATTCCGGGGCTGGTGGGGAGATGGGGAGATGGGGAGTGGGGGAGATGGGGAGAAAGAGCAAGGGTTGCTTCGTTTTCTCCTAATTCCTCCTTCCCCCTTTCACCCTTTCTCTCTTTCTGTTCAGCAAATTTGGCAATTCCGAAGTCCAATATCTTTGCCAATCCGTTTGAGCGAATCATCACGTTCTCCGGCTTGATATCACGGTGAACAATTCCTGCGGAATGTGCTTCATCGAGTGCGGACGCCACTTGGATCGCAATCTCCAAGGCAGATTTATAGTTCAACGGATTCGTCTTGGTGTAATCATTCAAAGTCTTGCCTTCAATAAACTCGGTCGCAATGAAATGTGTTCCGTTTGATTCTCCAATTTCGTGAATCGTGATTATATTCGGATGATTCAACGCCGAAGCAGACTGAGCTTCCCGCACAAAACGGCTCATCCGATCTTTATCTTCGGCAAATTCGGACGGCAAGATTTTCAAAGCGACCTGCCGTTTCAGCTTCGTATCTTCTGCCAAAAAAACCTCGCCCATTCCGCCTTTGCCGATTGGCAAAATGATTTTGTATTGCTTGATGATTGTTCCGGTTTCTAAACTCATCCGATTATTTGATTAAACGTAATTTGCAAGCCGAAAAGGTCATTTGGTAATTTCCGGCCAAAGCCAAACTGCGACAATTGACGAAATGATTTTGAAATGTCCAAAAAAACGCGGATTACTTTCATGATTGTTTGACGATTGTAACTCAATTTCGACATCGGTCAAACTAAGTTGGTATTGGAGTTTAAGGAAATCAACTGCACCGGGTTAACTGCTGAAAACGGGTCTTTTGAAAAAGCGGAAACTGGAGGAGGATGAGGTGAAACATTGGCTGTTATGATAGATCTTGATTCCAACTTTGCAAAACCTTGATGGCGGGATGGTTGGTCAGATCAGCCCGCATCGGCGTCACTGAAACAAATCCCTCGGCAATCGCCTCAAAATCGGTATTGTCGCCGGGATGAAAGCCGTCGCGTTGCTCGCCGATCCAGTAATACGGCTTACCGCGCGGATCCATATGTTCGGAAATGATCGGACGGGCATTTTTATTCCCCTGAGTGGTGATGCGAATTCCCCTGGGATCGCCTTTCGGGACATTGACGTTTAAGAAAGTCAGATCCGGGAGTTTTTCGACCAACGCTCGCTGAGTAATTTCTTTGGCAACCCGGGCGGCATGGGTAAAATCGTGATGTCGCCCGACAGCCAGACTAAAAGCGAGCCCGGTCACGCCTAAGATCGTGGCTTCGAGCGCGCCTGCGACAGTCCCCGAATAGGTCGCGTCATCACCTAAATTTGGACCATGATTGATACCTGAGGCGCAAATATGCGGCAATTGTTCCGCCGTTAAAATTTGATTCAAAGCGAGTAAAACGCAATCGGTCGGAGTACCGTCAACCGTCCAGTGCCGTTCGTCAATCTGTCGAATCCGCAATGGTCTGGCAAGTGTCAAACTATGTGATGCACCACTCATTTCCGAAGCCGGCGCGACCACGTAAACCTCACCAATTTCGCGCAAAGCCAATTCGAGCGCAGCAATTCCTTCGGCATGAATTCCGTCATCGTTGGTCAGTAAGATCCGCATCCGTTCTGAATTCATAAATTTGAGGTTGGCGATCAGCGATCAACCAATCGAGTTTAAGTGAAGTCCGACCCCCCCCCGACCGCTAAACACAAGAAAGCGTAATGCGTGGAAAGTTTGAACAATCACGCATTACGCATCAAAAATCCGTTAACAAGAAATTTAGTCTTTGTTGGTATTCATCGGAGCGGGATTATTATTATTATTATTATTGTTATTCATTGGCGCACGCATCATCCGATTACGCTTTTTGTTGCGTTTGCGAGCCATCGCCGATTTAAGTTTTGCTTTTTGTCCGGGCGGAATAAAGTGCGAGTGTTTTTTCAAATCTTTAATAATCTCTTCCGTCATTACCTTGCGCTTAAAACGCCGTAACGCACTCTCGATTCCTTCGTTGTTATTAACTGAAATATAAGCCATCTAATTTTTACCTGTCTCCTTCACTTTGACTGTCTCATGATGCTTAAAATCTTAACCTGAGACGAATTAACTATTAAACCGTTTTTATCTTTTCCGGTCAAGTGGCGAGTTGTGATAATATTTGAATATTTTCTTCGCCGCTACTTGCAAAGGCGAAATACTTTGGGTATCATCAATGTTTTGCTAATGGCTCAAACTGTGAGCCAAGCGGTTGACAACTTAAAATGCAAGGGTGGTCGAGTGGTTAATGGCATCGGGCTGTAAACCCGACGGAGTAATATCCTACATAGGTTCAAATCCTATCCCTTGCACCATTTTAGATTGCCGATTTTGGATTTTGGGTCTGTCAAATTAAATTAGAGTAAATCATTCGAGTTTAATTCAATCCAAAATCTAAAATCAAAAAACGCGGGAGTAGCTCAGTTGGTAGAGCGTCAGCCTTCCAAGCTGAATGTCGCGAGTTCGAGTCTCGTCTCCCGCTCCAAAAATGTTGAAAACTCTTTATTTGCGAAACAAATGTCGAATAGTAATTCAGAACTGGTTAGATGTTATAACCGAGATTATTATCAGCGAAATCGCGAACATCTGTTGGAAAAGCAGAGAGAAAAGAATCGGCGTTTAGCTGAAAGTCGCAGAAAATGGTTGGTTGAGCTTAAAAAGACTTTAAGCTGCGTTTAGTGCGGGGAAAATCACCCGGCTACACTGACCTTCCATCATCGGGAAGGGACAGAAAAAAGTTTTGAGATAGGCAATATTGTTTCGAGGGGCGTTAGCCTAAAACGAATTATCACAGAAATCGAAAAATGCGATGTTTTATGTGCTAATTGCCATGCTAAAGAACATTTAGCTTATTTGTTTGAATAAGCCCGAGTAGCTCAGGGGTAGAGCGTCTCCTTGGTAAGGAGAAGGTCACGAGTTCAAATCTCGTCTTGGGCTTCAAGTTAAATTATTTATGCCTTTTAAGGACGATGAAGCACGAAAAGCGGAGGCAAGGAAATACGACAAAGAGTATTGCCAAACAAATCGTGAATATTTGCTATTAAAGCAAAAAGAAAAGAGTAAAAGGCATATTGAAAAAGTTGGGGATTGGCTTAACTAATTATAAAAAAAGGTTATCTTGTGAAAGATGTTCGGAATCGCATCCGGCAACATGACAGTTTCATCACCGAGACCCAACCGAAAAAGACTTTTCCGTTAGTTATATTAAGACGGGGAAAGAATAGTAAGGAATATTAGCAGAGATTGCCAAATGCGATGTGAGTTGTGCAAATTGCCATGCAAGAGAACACTGGTCACATTTATACGAATAAATAGTTTTAATTTTTGTTATTTAATAGAAATTTAAGAGGTTACTTAAGAAAATGAGCAAAGAGAAATTTGACAGAAGCAAACCCCACGTCAACATTGGGACGATTGGATCGACGCTGTTCCGCGATCCGCTGCCCGGCTGCCTGGACGGCCCCTACATCTCGCAGTTCCTCTGGCTGCCGACGCCGTTCGGGGCGGAGTACATCGACCGCAAGATCCAGACGCAGCTTCCCGGCACCGATCACCTGACCCGGTACTCGGACTGGCTGGAAACCCAGAACGGCTTCGGCTCGGTCTTTCAGCTCCCTGACCCGGTGCGCCGCCACATCCGCAACGGCCGGGATCTCGGCGAGTGGGTCCATATCGACGTCCTGTTCCAGGCCTACTTCACCGCCTGCCTGATCCTCGGCTCGCCGCAGAACATCTTCGACCCGGAGACAGACGGCGGCATCGGCGCGCCTCTCAATCCGGGCAATCCCTACCTGTCGGTGCGCAACCAGGCGGGCTTCACCTGCTGGGGCGGCCCGCACATCAAGACCCTGGTCTGCGAGGTGGCGACCCGCGCCCTCAAGGCCACCTGGCATCAGAAGTGGCAGGTCCACCGGCGCCTGCGTCGTCG
>JANOEF010000361.1:0-7802 GCA_031413075.1 Acidobacteriota bacterium
ATTGATTGGCGAACTTAGCAGATATTCAACGTATGTTTTTTTCGTAATCATTGAACTTCTGTTATTTCATATTTTTTCAAAAAGCGAAAGTCCTATGTTTGTAAGCCTCAAAATCAATTGGCAGCAGATAATAATTATTTAGATTTTCTAAATACCACGATGAAAGCCAAACATAGTTTTTATCTGCAATTGTTCCATCGTCTAGTTCATCCCCAAGACTCCGAATACGGTCAAAAATACTGAACACATCTGTTGCAAATCTTTTCTTTCCGGCAATCCAAACTGCTCCGTTTGATTCAATGGTTGTTCCTTTCATAACTTTCAACCATTCAGAAACTTCTTTATACCGGTTACCGTTTTTTGAAGTGCCAAGCAGGGCTAGAAGTTCGGCAGTTGAAAATGTGATTGGGTTTGAAACTTTTCCATTTTCTTGTTTCGCCCGATCAATGATTTTTTGGAAAGCAAGGTATTTGTCTTGGTCTGCGGTGATCGGCATTCCGTATTTCATGCTTCCCGAAATTATCACTTCAGCTTCAACTTTGTTTCCTTCAATGCTTTGAGAAAACTTAATTACTTTTGGAACATTTTTAATTCTTTTACTTGAAGGTGTGAAAAAACCGAAAGCTGCGATATTCTTTTCCACTCTGACAAAATCCGGGGCTGATAAATCTTCTTTTTCAGGCACAACTAATCTTTGTTCGGATTGAACTTCTTCAGTTTCTACGTTGATATTTTTTTTGCTCAAGATTTTTTGTCCATGCTCTCTTTCAGTTCCCGCTATCAATCTTTTAGCTATGAGATTTTGTAGAGCTTCAAAGGATTCTTCCATAAAAGAATTTTTTAATCAAACAGCAACAACAAACTTTTTGAGTCTGATAACACGAAGGTCTGTCTGTTGTTGTATCTAAAGTATATCTGAAAAAGTCTAAAACTGTTAGAGGCTTGTGGAAAACTATATTTAGTAAGTGTTTGTCGGGCGAAAGTCTAAATCAGATTCGTGTTGAAGGTCACCAAAATTCGAGTCAAGGGTCACTTTTTTTCGTGTTGAGGGTCACTCATATTCGTGTTGAAGGTCACTTGCTTTCGTGTTAAAGGTCACTCTGTTGAAGTGACGTATAACTCGAATTCCTCATATTCGTGTTGAGGGTCACTCATATTCGTGTTAAAGGTCACTCATTTTAGATTGAAAACTTATTTGATTCGAGTTGTCTATCACTGCATTTCTAACTTTTTATCACAGAGATTTTTAATCAAACTACAACACAAAAACAACTTTTTGCCCAACCTCGCCTTGCTCGGAAAAAGTTATTTTTGTTTCTTTATCCAATCGCTCAAAAGCATCTCTACAAGGTCAGAGAAATCCTGTGACGGATCATAAAATAGAAAACCTCGAACCTTGTTTAAGGTATCTTTTTTTACATAAGCGAGGGCTTGAGTATATTCCGGGTTACTGCTTTTTCCTGTTCCCTTTTTCCGTGTCACCTTATCAGGAATAATAGGGGATGGAGTAGCCGTTTTCTTTTCACTCTTTGTTTTCGCTGAGGGTATAGCTTTTTCTATGGTCTTGGTTTCCGTTTCTTTGGCGGTGTCAAAAATTCCTTTGAATCTGCTACTCATTTGTTCAAAATCTCCTTACAAATATTTTCAATCGCTTTCCAAGAATCTTGGGCGTGGTCGTCTTTCACGTCTTTAACTAAGTTCCCTTGCATAGCCGATTTTTTGAAAGCTGTGTATCTCGTTATCATCGTTTCAAAGATAGGTAAATTATTTGCTTTGATTTCGGATAAGGCTTCTTGCCCTTCCTTGCTCGGCGGCGGGGGAATGGCTGAAAGCAAAATTTTATAATTTTCTGCCTTCAAAGTTTTTAATGCTGAAAGCATTTTGAGAGTAGCTTTCAAAGAAAGTGAATCAGTTGTAGTGGGAACTATTAACAAGTCGCATCCGTCCGCCAAGTCTTTAAGATCGCCTTCATCCGGGCGAACTTGCGTATCAATCAAAATAAATTTGAACGATCCATCACGAATATATTTGGGAGCTTGTTTTTCATCAATTACAATAAAAGGTAATTTCCCTTCTTTTGACCATTCAAGACTACTACGGTTTGGGTCGCCGTCAATCAAAAGCGTTTTCCCTTTCTTTTGTAAGACTCCGGCAAGGTGAACCGCGATGGTTGTTTTACCAACCCCGCCTTTGAAACTTGTTACTGTGATAATCATAAAGAAAGAAATTATCACAGCTATTTAGATATGTAAATAATCAGATATTAAAATAACTAGTTATCTAAATAATTAAATAGCTAGTTACGAATTTACAGGATAGCTTCCAAAATCTTATACCTCAAACGTCTAGGGGAGTGCGTAAGGCTAAATCACTCCCACACGTCCTCTGCAATAGCGGTTTGGGCAGACGCTTTACCCAAAAGCCGTTGCCTTACGAAATAGCTTTTGGTTAGCAAAGGGAGGTTGAATCTTGGAAGCTATACCTTTTACTATATCATTATCAGACGCTACCCTAAATCCTTTATTTCTGTTACATTACAAGGCTGAACAACCGTTTAGCAAATCCAAAAAAAAATAGGGGGAGTTATGAATGTGGACTTAAACAAAGTCCTTCCGAAACTTAAAACATCGGAAAGGATTGAATTTGCTGACGTTAGAAACTTGGTGTCACTAAAACAGCTAACTGACTATTTAGCTATTCAGCTATCTAAAAGAAACGAGACGGAGTTTCGAGGGAACTGCCCAAAATGTAATAAAGTTAATTTGGCAATAAATTTGGAAAGTAATTATTTCAAGTGCTTTACTAAAGGCTGTCTTATGAAAGGATCAGGCGTGATAGATTTTATGAACAAAGGCTACTCTATAAATAATAGTGTAACTTCGGCTCACATTCTCGCCTGTATCTTCCAAATTCTGATTTATGAGAAAAAGGAAAATAGGGAAGTGGTAAAAAATGAAATCCCGGCGGCTGAAACATCTAAAATAGAATCTCAATCAACTTCAAACTTAACACCGTTTGAGTTAGAAATTTTGAAAAGATTCGATTTACTCATTGAAGAAGTGCAAACCATTGTTCGACACATCAGCAAAACCGATAAATAACAAACAAAGCGATTGGATAAAACCTTTCGCTTTTAGTTATTTAGATAAGTAAATAGCTAAATAACTAATAAAACAAATACATTTTATTAACCACTAAAATTAAGCGAGTCTTGACAGCATCTTAAATTTCATGTCTAAAGCCGCTAATATAAAGACAATTCAATAAAAAGGAGGTTAATACAATATGGAAAATCAGATTGACTTTAATTTGGTTAAATCATTGGTTTCTTTTGAGATGGTGATTGTGCATTATGGCATCGCCAGTCTTACCCGAAAAGGGGACGAGGTAAGGCTTAAATGTCCGTTTCATCAAGGTAAAACAGAAAATTCGCTATCAATTAACTTAGCTAAAGATTCGTTTTATTGTTTCGGCTGCAAAGTTCGGGGAAACATCCTCGATTTTGTCGGCAAACAAGAAAAATGCTCGGTCAAAGATGCCGCTTTAAAACTTTATAAGTGGTTTGACCTTGATAAAGAATCGGTAGTTGGAGAATCCAACCAGTTTGTTGGCGAACAAGAAAGAAAAGGGTCAATACAGAGAAATGATCCTTCGGTAATTCTGTTAATTGCCAACATCGAAACTCAACTCACAAAACTGAAATCTATCTTACTTTCCCAATAATCAACAAAATACAGTCAGATTATCGAATTTGATTGAAGTGGGGTTTGTTTCTTCAAACTCTTTGGTATTGGTCTGTCTTTTCTGCGGAAAAGACTTTTACAGTAAATCAGAAATGATTGAAAAATGAGGATAATTTTATGAATGGGATACAAGAAACATCGTTTAATAACGGTCGTTTGCAATTAGTTGAAAACAATAATGTTCGGGAATTCCCAACACAAAGCAAACTCTTTTATGACGGACGCAAAACACAGCAAATTGTTAGAAAAGAGTTAGTAGAAATTCCGCTCCCGGAAGCAACGGAAACTTTTCAGCCGATTCCGCATTATAAGTTGGTAGAAAGTTTGGAAGAATCGTTGGCATATCGGCATATCAGCATCGTCAAAGAAGAATTTGCCGTTTCTAATGACGGAATGAAACTCTTTGGTTTGCTTGAGCTTAACGCAACCTATGAAGGTGTCCGTTTTGCCATCGGGATAAGAAACTCAAACGATAAATCTATGCGGCTTGGAATGGTCGCCGGCTATCGGGTGAGTGTCTGCGACAATATGATGTTTTCGGGCGAATTCAAACCTTTGCTTGCCAAACATACCAAAGGCTTTGATTTGATCGAATCGGTTTCAATTGGTGTGGATCGGATTCAGAGAGGTTTTCAACCGCTTAAAGAATCCATCGAGACAAAACGATTGGTGATTGTTTCTGACGATGAAGCTAAAATATTGATTTATCAAGCATTTATTGAAGAGAAGTTTCCAATAACCTTAATAAAGTCAGTTCATAAAAACTATTTTGAGCCTCCGCACGAAGAATTTCAAACAAGGAATTTTTGGTCGCTCGAAAATGCTTTTACGGAAAGTTTTAAGGAATTATTACCGCTTCGCCAATACGAAACTACGGCGAAACTCGGTAGATTCTTGCACACAAAACTTACAGGTAAAAATAGTGAAGCTGAAGAAATAAAAGAATCACATCAATTTGAAATTCCCGATACTCAAATTGAGGATAGGGATATTGAGGATTTTTTTGTCTCTGATGCTCCGATCAAATCTGCTGTTTCAAATTGGGGGTAAACTGAAATGAGACAAAAAGAATTGGCGGAATTGATGCAAAAAGGGCTTTCAATCAAAAATGTAGTTGAATCCGAAAACTGTTTTTTAGAAGACATTTACGGGAAATATTACGTTTGTGCGTTGGGGGCAATGATTATCGGAAAATTCGGAAATGCGAAAGAGGCTTTCGATGCAATTGAAAATGAAACATTCAATGGAGTTAAAGCAAATTTCCCTACCGATTATTTAGATGTTGCAATTCAATTACTTGATCTTGATTCTAATCTGGCTCAAGCAATTGATCAAACACATATGCTCGGTGTTCCGGCAGAAGTGATTATCCAAAGGCTTCGGCAGGGAACTTTTCCATATTAAACTATAAACTAAAAGCACAGTCAATAAAAACTGTGCTTTTCTTTTTACTCTCATTATTTAGCTATCTAAATAGCTAATTTATTTTTGCTCTACAATTCCAACAAATGTAAGTGTATCAACGACTTTTAGCGGTCTAAACCTTTGTCTAAATTCTTTGCTTTCATCGTCATAGCGAGTCATTAAATCAAGCAAATCTTTATCGCGGCTGACAATGTAATGAGCTTCTTCTTGAGCGGCAAGATTGATATAAGGTTCGTCTTTAGGATCTCTTGAATAATTGAATTTCTTGGGAACTGATGAAACAAATGTAGCAACTTCAACGATCTCGTCAATAAAAATATCTACGTTTTCATCGGTCGCTTTGGCAAATCTCGCTTGGGTTTCGGGTCTTGTTAAAACATCGCGGATTTCGTCTAAAACATCAGAACTGATAATAAGTTCTACTTGCCCGGTTGTTACCAATTCCCAACATTTTGCCCCAATGCCTTTAGTAGAGAAAAAGATTTGCCAAAAAACATTACAGTCAAAAACCGCTTTAATCATTATGGTTATTTGCTTTGTCTATCTTGGTGGGCTTTTTCTCTGACTGAATTCATAAAAACATCTAGCTCATCTTCGCTCATACCGCTTTCTTCAAATTCTTGACGAACAGGGGCAAGCACTTCATCCAAACTCGGACGCAGGGCTTGTTTTCTAATGATAGATTGAATAAAAGTCTTTATATCTTGTCCTTTTGCCTTCCGTTCCAAAGCTGTTTTGACCTCTATCGGTAAATCAATCGTTACTTGCTCAATTGTGTTTGAAATAGCCATAAATCAATGTTCCTTTCTGATTGTATTATAGCAGATTAGTATTTTTTGTTAATGTTTTTGTTTTTAAAAGGGTGGGTAGCCGAAAAAAGAGACGGGATTATTTCCCGTCTCCGTCAGCCGAAAGTTTATAACTGAAGCCTAATTTCTCTTTGGCTTTTGAAAACTTCATCGGGCGACCTTTGCCAATGATGATGGGGTAGGGAAGTAGGCTTTCTAATTCAGAAAGCCTGAAATAACCAAGTTCTTCCTCATATCCGCAAACGAGACCGAAAAAGAGAATGTCCTTATCTTCAATTTCTGCCTCAAAAACGTGCCAAGACCAGTCAAAGCCGAGTATGTATAGGTTTAGATAAATAGTCGGCTCTGCGGCGTGTTCTTGGGCATATAGAGGCGGTATGCGTCGCTTCTCAATGGCTTGAATAATGGTTTCTTTATTGGACATGGTTTTCCTTTCGTTTTAATTACTTTCGGCTTCGGCTACGAGTGTTCGCCTTTGCCTTGAAAGGAAATCGAGCGGACGGATGCCTTTACGCTGTCAGTCGGTAGGCGAAAGGGAAGTATGACCTTGACGGCGGAAGGTGTCCGCTAAACTTGAAAAGGGCAAGGCGATAACGCGAAGGGTGGGCAAAGTATTATTCCGGAAAATAGTTGAGACTAATTTTGATGAAGAAATAGATATAAACTAAGTTTGTGGGCTTTACATTAAAATAAATAATCTTACTGGAAAAGAAAATGCAATCGAAGTAAAACTAATCAAATTAAACGTTTCTTTCTTAAGTAGGACTTTCGCTTTTTGAAAAAATATGAAATAACAGAAGTTCAATGATTACGAAAAAAACATACGTTGAATATCTGCTAAGTTCGCCAATCAATTACACTTGTTCTAATTTATCAGAACATCTTGAAAATGTCAGTCACGATGTGGTAACTGATTTTTTGCAGAATTCCAAGTTCACGCCACGAGATTTGTGGGATTTAGTGAAAGACCGCATCGATGACAGCGAAGATGCCTTTTTGTTGGTGGATGATTCCGTCCAAAATAAAAAGTATTCGCACTCAATTGAGACGGTCAAGTTACAATATAGCGGCAATGAACACGGTTTAGTGAAAGGGATTGGGTTAGTCAATTTGGTGCATACAAATGGATTTGCGGGAGATTTTTGGGCCATAGATTATCGGGTTTATGACCCGCCCGCAGACGGCAAAACCAAGAATGAACATTTTCGAGAGATGTTCATTCGAGCCAACGCGGACAAGCGAATCAAGGCCCGAAAAATAGCCTTTGACAGTTGGTATGCCAGTGCGGATAACTTGAAATTGATACATCGAAGCGGTTGGACATTTTACACAAACTTGAAAAGCAACCGCCAAGTAAGTTTATCAAAAGAAACGGGTTATCAGGATTTAGAAGAGATTGAGTGGACATCTGAGACAAAGATTAGTGGACAGAAAGTGCGAATCAAAGAAGTTCCATTCGAGGTGAAATTATTCAAGCTGGTCGACACAAACGACGACATTGAATGGGTTATTACAAATGACCTAACCGAAGACTTCACTCGTTTGAGAGCAATTGAAGCGACTCAAGTGAGATGGCAAGTCGAAGAATTTCATCGAGAATATAAGCAACTGACGGGAAGCGAAAAATGTCAATGTCGAAAGGCACGTTCACAAAGAAATCATCTGGCTTGTTGTTACGCTGCGTGGGTCTCAATCAAGGTGAAAGCCCAAGAAATGAAGAAAACAGTTTATCAATTAAGGAATGGATTATTTACAGAATATCTCAAATCGCAACTTCAGAATCCAACGATTCCGGCTTTGTGATTTGAGTTAAGCGAAAGTCCTA
>JANOEF010000362.1:0-1921 GCA_031413075.1 Acidobacteriota bacterium
ATTCAGCTAAGCCCTGAGAATGCTGGGGCTTACAGGGGACGTGGGCTTGCTTATTATTACCAAGAGAAATATGGTTTAGCCATTGCTGACTATACTAAAGCCATTCAGCTAAACCCTCTGGACGCCGTGTCTTACTATAGCCGCGGGACTGCCCACTATCGGCAAGGAAACTTTAGCTTAGCCATTGCTGACTGCACCAAAGCCATTCAAATTAACCCTCAACTTACCACAGCATACGTTAACCGGGGTGTCGTTCATGATTCGCAAGGAAACTACAGTTTAGCCATTGCTGACTACACCAAAGTCATTCAGCTTAACCCCGAGATTGCGGACGCTTATTATAACCGTGCAACAGCTTATTATAAGCAAGGGAACTATAGCTTAGCCGTTGATGACTACACCAAAGCCATTCAGCTTAACCCTCAGGATGCCAAGGTTTATAGAGACCGGGGGCTTGCTTATTGTTTCTTGCGACAGGTAAGTCTCGCCAACGCAGACAACAAAAAAGCTGTTGAATTAGGGGTCGGAGTGCAAGAGTGCCGGTAACTCGGCTGAACTAAAAGCAAAAAAGGGGGTATGGGGGGTGGTCAACCGATGCTCTCAATTAATAGTTGCTCGGTTATTGATATATGTTGAGTTTTGGGTTTGTCAAATGCCCTGTTTAAGAGCAATTCCAGGACATCTAATACCCTTTACCCTTGAAAACTATGCAATAAAGAGTCCAACAAACTTCAGTTCGTTGAAGGGTTAAAACCGCAACAAACTGAAGTTCGTTGGACTTTTAGGACAAAATTTAATGCACAGTTTCTAAAGGTAAATGGTATAACGAGCTTTCTTTGATACTTTTTTAGCATCTCATTTTCGACGGTTGAACATTTAACTTAAAAAACATTTGGTTGACGAAAATCGGTTAATCAAAAATAGTCAAACTTTTTCACTTTTCCACTTTTAACCTTTTTCACTTTAAATCTGCGATTTGCGATTGGCAAATGCGTTTTTCACAATTTCGTGGTATTTTTTTTCTTTTACTTGCTATAAAAAAGGTTTAAAAATGGACGAAATTTTAGAGGAAACGAAAGAGGCTGTTTCAGCCGAAACTCCCCAGCCGGCGGCGCAGCCGGCTCAACAGAGTTGGAAAGTATGGCTCGGCACGGATGAAGCGGTCCGTTGGGTTTATTTAATTTTCGGCTTTTTTGCTATCGTGATTTTGATGCGGATGCTGCAATTTTCAACCGACGCAGTTTGTTGCGGCGATTGGGACGGTTATTATCATATCCGTTGGAGCGCACTCTTGTGGGAAAATTTTAGTCACGGAAAATGGCTCCCCGAGTTTAATTGGCTTCCGCTGACTGTCCTCGGTCCCGACACCTACGCCGACCATCATTTTCTTTTTCATTTGCTGCAAATCCCGTTTTTGTGGTTCTTTGAGCCGGTCATGGCTGCCAAAATCGCCGCCGTCTTTTACTCGAGTCTGGCAATTTTTTCGGTTTATTGGCTTATTTTTTATTACCGGGTCGAAGGTAATTTATTGCTCTGGCTCGGTGCCATTTTGACCTGTGCCAACCCGTTTTTTTACCGAATGAATATGGCCAAGGCTCCGCCCTTGACCATCATTTACAGCGTCATTGGAATTTACCTGCTCTTTGAACGCAAATATATCTGGCTGTTGCCGCTGATGTTTGTCTTTGTCTGGACTTACAGTCTTTTTCCGCTCCTCTTTATTGCGGCTCTGATCTGGGTGCTGATCATCGCCTGGAACGAGCGCAAATTTGAATGGCAGCCGCTGGCCTACACGGGTGGCGGAATGATTTTGGGCAATGTCATCAATCCATATTTTCCGCAAAACTTAGGACTCTTTTTTGAGCATTTCTGGACCAAATTCAAAATTGATGATTTTGCCGTGCCGGTTGGTGGCGAATGG
>JANOEF010000363.1:0-13844 GCA_031413075.1 Acidobacteriota bacterium
GGGCGTTGGCAATGGCGATCGAGGCTTGTTCGGCAAAGATGCGAAGCCATTCAAAGCTTTTCTTTTTGATGTTTTTACGAGAAAAAACAGCCATCACTCCCAGAATATCATCCTGAAATTTGAGCGGATGCGCCGCAAATCCATCAATCTTTTCAGCCTTAATCCAATCTTGATCAGCAATCCAGGTGCTTTTCTGCGTCTGTAAATTCTCTAAATAAACCGATTTTCCGCTTTCAGCCACATATCCGATTTTTCGCACACCGATCGGAAAACGGGAGAATCGGCCCGTAATGTTCGACCAACTAATTTTGCCTTTGAGATTTCTGCCGTTGCTTGCAGTGAGATGAAGGCATCGAGTTTGATTAAGGCATTCCGGACGCATCGGACAGGTCTCGCAGATGTCCCCTTTATCAATTAACCAAATTCTTGCCAGTGCAATCTCTTCATGCTTTAACATCTGAGAAGTTATAGCCGAGAGAGTTTCTTGGACCGGACTTTTTCTGACGATTAACTCATTTATCGAATCAAAGGCAATTTCAGGAATCATACTTTTACAATAAACGATATTTCGTAGTTGTTACAACGTAATTTCATTGTTACAAGATGGTTTAGTAAAAAAGTTTCCGGTCGTTCCTTATTTTTGCGACCCAGAGTAGCGGCAAAATTGAACAAAGATTCGTAGAATATTCCCAATGAGGAGCATAAAAAAGCCTGCCAGTTTTGAGCAACAGACAGGCGAATCACGTAATTAACTATTTGATTCAATTTTTCTACTTAATTTTCTTGGCTTTCATATTTTGCCCACCCTGGATTAAAACCAACCCGACAGCTTGACCGGCGGAGTCTTTTTCAAAAGAGATATTAGCTTTAACTGAGGGAACTGAAAATTGGGTGTCTGAAACAGGATTTAGTTCAAGTTTCGCTTGTCCGGTGGCTTGTCCGAACAATTTATCGCCGTCTTTAGTCACCGTTAAAATGAATCCTGGAGCCAGTTCATACTCGCCGACTAAAGCCTCAAAACCAGCTGAATCAACCTTTGTTTCCTTGCCTTCAAGCCGCTTCACAATTTGAACTGCGTTGGCATTTGCCGGGTCAAGCTCGATCGCTTTTTTGTAATTAACGAGTGCCGGTTCTTTTTGATCATCTGCGAGATACGCTTCGGCCAGACTGTCATAGGGATTTCCTGAGTTCGGAAACATTTCCACATTGAGCTTGAAAATCTCAATTGCATCTTTAGTCCGGTTCATCCCCAACAGTTGATAACCGAGGGTATTTAGTTCGGCTTCCGAAAAATCATAGATGACCGAATTGGCAGCTTTCAGTTTTCTAAATTCGGCAATTGCGGAGACCACATCTTTTTCAATCGTGATTTTGGAGAGCGACTCGATCATGGATTTTTTCGGCGGTTCAACTGACTGTCCGTTGAGGAGACTGATAATTGAATTGGTGATTTTGTCATGATGTTGCCCGAGTCCAACATTGTCCAGAATAATCACGGTTTGCCGTTTATCAACCGCCCGTGTTATTAACGAATTAAAACCATTAATTCCTCCGCTGTGGGCAATGATTTTAGTTTTTTCGGATGTTTTTCCGATTGGCTGATCGGAAATGCCAAAACCGTATCCGTAACTTGCAAGTCCGGGCGTGAACATCAGCTTCTTGCTCTCGGCGGAGAGAATTTTATCTTCATAAAGTGACTGATCCCACTTGAAAAGATCCTCAACGGTGGAATATAACGAGCCTGCAGCATACGGCAAGGACATATCGAGATAGGGGGCGTTGACAAAACCCGCGGCTGTTTTTTGATAGCCATTGGCACGCTTTTGAATAAGGGGGGAATGATTATCATATCCGGAATTACTCATTCCGAGCGGTTTGAAAATTCGTTCGGCTAAAACTTTTTCATAACTTATTCCGGTAACTTTTTCAATAATTGCACCGAGCAAAAAGTACCCCGAATTATTGTATTTGAACTTTGATCCCGGCTCGAATTCAAGATCGTCGCTCGCAAACTTTTTGACGAAATCTGCGACGCTGTAAGCATTTCGGCTCACGTCTGCGCGGAAATCGGGACGGCCGGTATAACTCGGGATGCCGGACGTATGATTTAGAAGTTGATGAACCGTAACTTTACTGCCCGTGTCTTTTCGATAATTGGGCAGATAATCGCTCAATTTACCGTCAAGCTTGATTTTGCCTTGTTCGACCAGTTGCAGGATCAGTGCGGCCGTGAACTGTTTGGTCACCGAGCCGATGCGGAATTTCGTGTTGGGCTGATTCGGAATCGCCCATTCCATATTCGCCTGTCCGAAACCTTTTTCGTAAATAATTTTGCCCTTTTCTGCCACCAAAATAGAGCCGTTGAATTGTCCGTAGTCGTAATATTGCTTGAGCAAGTTATCAATCTTTTGCACATTCTGCTGTGCAAACGTGTTCGTCGCTGTAATAAATACAACGATAAATATAGTAAATAGTTTTGCGGTTTTCATTTTTTCTCCGATGAAATATTGTATGAATTTGCCGAATGTTCGATGAAGCTAAAATGCAAACTTGCGATTACCAAAATATTCGACTATTTGTTTAACGACGGAATTTGGATTTTGTTCAGATGGTTTTATCTGTTGATCGTCTAAATAGCTTTAAGGCCTTTCTCAGGCGATCTGTTTTGGGCTTGCATCGAAGCAAAAACCAATCCGATCATACAAATCAAACTTAAAAGTTTCATGGTATATCCGAGTTTTAACTCTTTTTAAAAATTTGTTACTCTGCGATTTCACCAACCAATTAACGATCCGGCAAGTGCAATAATGCTTAATCCGGTTCTCGACCAATGCCAGATTGACCACCTAATCAACTCTTTTGCCAACTCGTCGGCGTTGAGTTTGGCAACGGAAAAACTTGTATTCGCGTTTTTGAAATAAAGGAAAAATGTCGAAACTATTGCGACCGAAATTACGGCTGTCATTAGAGCAAACCATTTATTCGAATGTCTTTCCGACCACGATCCGAGCGCGGCGGACATGGCGAGCAGTGCCGTAATCGTTGTTAGTGGACCGAAAAATCCCTGCAAACGTTGTCCGTTAGCCGCATACCAGGCGAAAAAATCGGGCGCTGAAATCGAACGCCAATACGGCACAAGCACACAACCTTCGGTCAGCATCGATCCGACAAAAATTCCCATTGAGGCAGCAGATAAAAATCGAACTATTTCAAAAATCAGGCTGATTGTATTTATTGATTCTTCCATAATGGTTTGTTGATGGTTAAAAATGGTTATGAGATATTTCTATCTGGTCTCGCACCAATCAGATAAGCAAAAAACAAAGTGATTGCAACCAAATCAAAAAGAATTGTGACGATTATCTGACTTGTGAAAAGTTGTCTGCCGAAAGTTATCAAAAGCGTCATGAAAATCAATTTGCTGACAATCGCAACGGTCAGTACCAACGGGCGGCTCGGCAAATGATAGGCTCCATAAATGAGCATCGCTCCGATAAGTGTGATCAAAATCCCCCAGTTTCGGACAACGATTTCTGCCAGCGGCCCGCTCATGGACTCTCCAAAGATTGAGTTTAGCGCATCTTGTGGGGCAATTGCCGCATAGAGCATCGTACAGGTCAAAATTCCCGACACGAGCATTATCCATTTCATTTTGGCGATAATTAAATTCATATTTTTCCTTATTTTGAAAAATCAGGCTTTATTTTCTTTTCAGAAAGAAACCTCGCCTGACATTCACGGTTAATTTCTTCTTTTTGCTTGGCTGTATTTTAACTTCTATTTTGTGGAGTTTGCCTTCATCTTGGTCAATTTCATCGAGATAGAAACCTAAACTGTAACGCGAACTGTAAACACGAATAACCCCTTCGAGGGAAGATCCGAAATCCTCAGCTTTTTCGATCTTGACTGCAACCCCGCCGCTTTCTTTGGCTAAATAATTTGCACTTCCTGTAACACTTGCCCCAAAAGCAAATGCCAGCGGGTTGATAACATTCGCTGCTACGGAATAACCGGTTAGCAGGCTAAAATTCAAAGCACTGAAGCTAATGTTGTTTTGCACTAATCGTCGAGCAAGTTGTCTTCGGCTCCCGAAATCCATCGTGTCGAGTGTATTTACGCCATCTGAAATATATACCAATGCCATTGCCCGACCAGGTCTTTCGGCAGTCAATTTCTCGACCTCGGCAATTGCTTCGGTCATCGTGGTTTGGTTGAGACGGTCTGGTTTGGTCGGCTTTTGTCCGTCCAGAATAGCTTCATTTGTCGCGTCGGCAATACTTTTTGCAACTAATTCCCAATTTTGGTTTGGCTTAAGCAAAAACTGAGGTTTGCCAACGAACCAGTCGTGAGCTGAGATAACAGCAACTTCGTCGTTTTCATCAAGGTTTGCGAGGGACTCGCTGAGCGATTTTTGTGTTTTTGGTTGCTCCAAGTATCGCAACGCTCCATTTGGTGCGAAATTAAAATAAAGAATAATAGTTAGCGGACAATTCGTTTTGCCGTCGAATGAGAATTCCGAAATCTCTCGCAGTTTATCATCGACCTTGAGAGTAAAATCTTCGCGTTTCAAATCTACGACAGGTTTTCCTGTTTTTTTATCACGAACCAAGGCGTCAATGAAGACCGCATCAGTCTCTATTGAAATGACGTCTTCGACGGCTTGTCTGTTTTGTCCGCTGATAAATGTGGTCGCGAACGCGAGCCAAAGCGTTAATTGAATAAGTTTTGTTTTATATTTCTGCATTATGATTTTTCCTTAAAAATTAATTTCCCTTTTGAATCGGGTTTGATGGTTAAAGAATAGCTTTGATGAACGGGTTTGAAAGTGTCCGAATCCGACGAAAGTTTGACATTTTCCGCCAACCTGCAAAGATTGAAATATAACGATTTCTGTGATGGAGGTTGAATTGGAAAGTAAAGTAACCGTTGGTTTTATCAGAGATGTAATCTATTTTGCCGTGTCGCGTGGTGTTTCGCTCACCGTGTTTTGCGAAGCGGTTGGAATTTCGCCGGATTTATTATCGAAACCGGATGAAAAAGTTGCGGGGCATCTTTCGCAAAAAGTTTGGCAAAAGGCAGAAGAATATACCGGTGACGCAGATATTGGTTTGCATCTTGGCGAGCAAAATCATCCTTCGATGCTTGGTTTGGTTGGTTTTGTGATGCTCAGTTGTGCGAATCTAGGCGAGGCGTTGGAAAAACTGATTCGATACACAAACCTTTTAACTGACGCTTTGCAGGGCAAAATCGTAAAGAAAGGACTTTTGGCTGAGATCGAATTAGAAATAATTCGCGACCGACCAAATTACCTGCTTGAATCTCCACGCCAACCGATCGAGTGTTCTTTATCAGCGATTGCGACAATTGCGGAAATTTTGACCGGAAAGGATTTTCCGATTCGGGAAATGCACTTTCGCCATCAGCGTCCGACCGATATTTCCGAACACAAACGGATTTTCTCCGCTCCGATTCTTTTTTCGCAACCTTCCGACAAAATTATCTTTGCCGCCGAAGCCTTGAAATACCCTATTTTATTGGCGAATTCTGATCTGCTGTCAACTTTTGAAGCCCAGGCCGAACAGAGTTTGAATAGACTCAACAAACAAGAAACCCGCACGATTCAGGTTCAGCAAAAAATAGTCAAACGATTGAACGCCGAGCTCCCGAATATTACTGATGTCGCCCGCGAACTCGGACTCAGCGAACGCAGCCTGCAACGCGAACTCGCCGCCGAAAACACTTCGTTTCGCGAATTACTGGACGAAACCAGACGCGAATTAGCCATCAAGCATCTGCAAAATAAAAAGGTTTCGGTTGCCGAGATCTCATTTTTACTTGGATTTTCCGAGCCGAGTGCGTTTCACCGCTTTTTCAAACGTCAAACCGGAAAAACGCCAAACGCTTTTCGTGAATCGGCTGAAAACTAACTAATCTGGAAACTAAGGAATGTGTCAAAAATAACTTTTAACAGGTTGGAAAATCCAGTTTCTTGTCACCAAAGGTGACTGACAACTTAGCGTAGCGAGAATCGCTACGTTAAGTTAGAAAGACCTCCCGTCTCTGAAGGGGTCGAACATCAATCGTTGAATGTTTGTCACTTTCAGAGACAAATTCTTTTCTTTATTAAACGTAGGGTGTCGCTCACGCTGTTCGCTTTACCCTACGCTATGTTGTGTGTGCCCGTTGGGGACGCAGCATTTTTTTTGACAATCGTCATTAGTTATTTTTTTCCTGTTCCTAAACAGTTGATTTACGCCGGATCAAAGTAACGCCGAGCGAAATCATCCAAATTGACAGCAGAATAAAGCTGATTGGTGTTAGAATTCCGAAAATCCCTGCGTCGAAATTTATTATGGTCGCAAATCCTTCGACCAAACCAAGCAGCATCAAACCTGAAACTGCGATCCCGACAATGCCTTGCCAACGCCTGAAAATTGTTGAATTGAGCATTGCCGAAGAAATCAAAACTATCCAAATAGCCGTAAATAATTGCCCGAGATGTTCGCCGATGGCAACGCCCGCATATTGATGAAAGCCCTCGAAAACCATCATTGCGGCGGATTTGGTTGCTTCGTTAGCATTTGAATCCGTGTAAGTATTCGCGAGAATCGGCACCAGAAAGACCCAGCGAATCAAACCTAAAACTTGCGTGATACCAGCTAAAACTCCGAAGGTTGTGGCAATTGAAAGTAAATGTTCGTGTTCATCTTTCAAAATTTGGTGAATCAATTTGGCTACGACGATCATTAACAACGCGGCCATCGCAAAGGCATACCACGTGGCAATGAGCGTTGAACCGCCTTGTTTGAAAAGCGTCAAAACAGCTCCGGTCGGCTGCCGCAAAATGTTCGGATAATCAAAGATCACGCCCAAGATTGAAAACGGAATGTTGATATAAATACCTAAAAAGATCAGGCTTGCGGCAGTTATTTTGTATAATTTCGATGACATTATTTTTCTCCCTTTTTTATCGATTCATTAAACAATCAACTAACTTTTGGTTCGTAGTATGTTTTCAGACCATTTTCCGCCCCAATCTTTCGAGCAAAATGGGCTAGTATTTTTCTGACAAATGTTTGTAAAACTCGCGGCACTTGCGGAAAGTTTAAATCTGCATAATCCAGGATTAAGGCCAGGTGAAGGAAGTTAGTCGGCATTCCGTCTTTGTTGGTCTTTCCGGCGTTTGCCAGGCCATACATCGAACGAATAAATTTTTCGAATTCGGCGGCAGGCTGTGCTTCGCTGACAAATGTAACCGGTTCGATGTGCGGATTGTTGAAACTGTGCAGTGTTCCTTTCTCAACCGTGACAAGTTCTCCGCTTTCAACGATTTGTTTTGATTTTGCATCGCCGACACACATTTCGAGCTTGCCCGAAGTAACTTCAAAGGTTTCGACAAAGTTCAAATGATAGTGAAGGGGTGCTCCGATCGCCTTCGGCGGTAAAGTGAATTGGATCTTGACCGAATCATGACCATCTGCAACCGAATGAATGATTTTCAGACGATCTCCGGTGACCGAATTGGTAATTTCGCGGGGGAGTGAATCAATAATGTTTGCTGATCCGGCGGCAGTTGGTAAATCTAAAAAATTGGTTGATAGTGTGTTCATCTTTTTCTCCTAAACTTAATAATCGTTTTAGCGATTTACAAACTTAGTTTAGTAGCTCAAAAGCGAACGCACAGGAACAATTCACGCCGAAAATGTGACTTGAGGCGACAAATTATTTGTAGAGTTTTTAAGTGATGAGAATAATTACAAAACAATCTTTTGTGAAACATTTTGTTTCCGTTGATTAATCGTTGGATAAAACTAAAAAATGTGCTTGCAAAGCCATTTGCAAGCACATTGGTATATTTTTTTTGCTAAACTAGCCTCTGATTTTTCTCAACGCATTCCTTGCGTTATATCCTAAACTCATTGTGACACAAGCCGGACAGACGCCGAAGCGAAAGAAAAACAAGACAAACTTTTTGTAGAAAGGCAGATTTTTCGGAACTATGGGGCAACTCATTCCATCACCTTCGTATTCTTTTATCCCCCAGATATTGACTGATTCTTTCATATTTTTGATGTTTCGTTGTTTAACCAAAGAAGTAATAAATACACATTGCGGTTAAGCTCATAGATACAAGGCTAAGAATTATTTTTGTTTGTTTTTTCATAGTTTTTAGTTTATTGAAACTTTATCAAGCGAATCAGTAAGCGAAAAATTAGAAATTGCTTACCACTTACCCTCAAGGGTTTTACTTTACGGCTTTTTTTACCTCGCTAATTACATAAGCAATTTCTTCGTCGGAGTTTGCAACTGTAATCTGGGTAATCGGCTTTTTAGTTTTAGCATCGAAGAAATATATGACGCCTGTTGCTTCGTAATTCTTCATCGCCTTGATGATGCCAAGTTTTTTCAGGTCGAGTGCAGATTTTTTCTTGGTTTCGGCGTTGGATACATCATTGACAACTAGCGAAATTACACCGTCTTTATTGTTTTCCATAAATGCACCTAATGCCCGTTGCCCGTTGCCTTTACACACAGAACACCAATCGGCTTGGTTGACGACTGCAATAACTTTAGGAGCCGATTGGGCAAATGCACCGATGGAGAATGCAACAGTGAAAAGTAATGTTGAAACGAATGATTTTACGTATTTCATATTGTTTATTTTTTTCATAGTATTTTATAAATCATTATCAGAACTGTTGATTTACATAACTTAATACCATCCGGCTTGAATAAATCACCCAATTTGAAACAAAAAAAACGAACTATTTTTAGAATTCGCTTTTGCAGAAGATTTGTTTTTTAGTTTAGGTTGTCCGCTCCGCGTCTCGCTTGTTCTAAACATTTAAACTTCTGATTTTGAGCGTTGTGTTTATTGGTATAGCCGAATTCTTTGGTGATGGTATCTATATTTTTTTCGTCATAAAAAATGGCTTTTAAAAGCGTGATGCACTTGTTAGTGACGGTTTTAAACACATTCAATAGCTTGTTCGAATTAGCCTGCTGAATGTCTTCTTCGGCTTCTTCATAGTCGGTTAGATACTTTTCATACACGTCTAATTCTGTTCTGACAAATTTTTTTGAATCTCGTAATCGTTTCAACCAAAGATTGCTGCTGATGGCAAAGATGAACGTTTTCAACGAGGAAGTTAAATTAAAATCATCCTTTGGCACTTTTTCTAACAGCACGATTAGAGTCTCTTGAAAAATATCTTTGGCATCATCTTCAATGCCGTTGTTTCTCAAAATCAAGTTCTTTACCGAAGGGTAATAAAATTTGTATAAAAGTTTATATGCTTCGTTATCATTCGATTTGAGTCCCAAAAATATTTCTTGATCTGTTTGATTTTTTATTTTCATATTGTGATCGCTATTAATAACTATTCCCTAACCAAACTAACCTCTTTAAGTTGGTAGTTTGGTCAGCACTTCCGCCTTCAATGACGATTATTTCAAGATTCTTAACAGCTTCCATCGTTCGTTCGATATTTTCCGCATGGTTAAAAAGCAGGTATTATAAAGGATACCTCAGGCTCCATTATTCTCAATTTGTCCGTTCGTCAATTTCCAACTGGGCTTTTGCTTCTCAAAAGGGAGTTTGATAAGTTGTCCCAATTCAACATCTTGCGGGTTTTGAAACGCCCTAACTCCAATAATAATTTTCTCCTGTGGTATATCCGTTTTGATTGTTCCGTGAAATCTATCCCAAATTGAAAGAATCGTTGACCAGTTGGAGTCTGTTTCTTCCTGCACTGCTGAATGATGAATGCCGTGAAGTCGGGGCGTGATAAAAAAATGACTCAATTTTTCTTCAAAATCAGCGGGTAATTTGACGTTCGAATGATGAAATAAAACGGCGGGAAGCATTATTGCTTGCCAAAGTTTAACAGCTTCGGGCGATGCCCCAATCAACAATATCTGCATTGCCCGCCACGCGACGGAAATCAATATTTCGCCGAAATGAAACCGATAGGCGGTTGAAGCGTCCAAGTCCAAATCAACGTGATGAACCAAATGAAATCGCCATAAAAACGGGACTTTATGGGCTGCAACGTGCCAAAGATAGAGCGTGTAATCCAGCAAAATGACTGCCAAAGCAATTTCTACTGAACGCGGAAGTTTGAAGAGTTTGAGAAGTCCGAAATTATGCTTCTCAACAAATTTCGTCAGACGATTGATGACAGGCTGTTCGACTAAAATCATCGCCGCTGAAGCCGTTCCGACCATGAGGAGGTTTCTGCTCGTGCGAACCGCTTTTGATTCAACCTGTTTGCGAAGCGGGCGACGGTTTTCCAGCCACACGATTACGCCGACTGCTACGGGTAAAGCTATCATTTTCAGTAGTTTGCCAAGTTTCATCTTTTTTCCTCAAGCCATTACACCGCCGCAGCTCGAACAACTTCCCGCAACGCAGCCATTGCAATGATTTTGCGTAATACTTGCCCGATACATCAATCGTTCAAAATCGAAAATAAACACCGACTGTTGACAATATCCATCGCACTTTGCGGACGAAATTCGGTCATAAACCAGTCCCTTGCATCGCGTATTTTCGGATCTCGCTTCAGTTCATAAAGTTTCAAAATTGCCATTGTATCGTGCTGTTTATCGCTCATTAATTTTCTCCTAAATTACTACATTTTCTTTCAATCGCTGATTTGACGGACTTCCGTTAATTTCAATATTTCGACTTTGTTTTTGATACAGCCAAAATCCATATAGCTGAACAATGCCCCAAATAGCTTCAGGAATGACAAAAAATATCAGCAAATGTGTGACATCGCCAAAAACCATATAAAAAAGCATCCACGCCGAAAAGAGCATTCTGGCAATTCCGTCATAAAATCCGAAAAGCGGTTCGCCTTTATGAATCCTCAAAGTTGACCATACCAAAACTACACTTCCCATTAAATTGATAAAAAACAAGTGCATCGGCTCAAAGTTTGGCATTTTGCCACCAAACCCAAAGTAATTGTGCAATGCCGTTAAAGTCGAAAGTTGGTAGCCGACCAGAATCGGAAAAGCAAAAGGTGCCGTCACAACCCAATCGTAAATGGCACTTGCCTTGACAATTTTTCGATATATTTTTTCAAATTTAGTCATTTTTCTCCTTCAAAACAAAATTCATAATGCAAAAATGACACCTTTTGAAAAGATGTGCATTGATGTAGGTTAAGAAATGAATGTAGGGAAATTATTTGGCGTGGGTTCGCTCTTTTCTAACTCTGCTTAAAGCTTCAGGAGTAATTCCTAAATAAGAGGCGATCATTTTTTGCGGCACTCTTTGAACAATATTGGGGTATGTTTTTACAAAATGTTCATAGCGTTCAATCGCAGAAGAACTCATCAGCATAATGACTCTTTTTTGTAAAACAAAGATTCGGTTCACGACAGTATTAATGTCAACTTGTTTTTTTCTAATTTCTTTGTCGATAACAGTAACAGTTGAGTCTTCTAACGCATCAATAAACAATTCACATGGATCGGTTTCTTCACAAAGGTCTGCAATAGTCCAACTTTCGGGGGCAAAGGCAAAAATGTGTTCTTTCCCTTTTTCGTCAATCGTGTAGCTTCGCAGTAAACCGGTTTCAACGGCGTAAACTTTTGTGTTTAGCTCTCCCGCTCGTTGAAGTATTTGCCCCTTATTTACTTTCATTGCTCTCAATATTCTTTTTTTTGACGTTTATTCCGACATTTCCCACGCCTTTTTTCAAAAATAACATTTATTGAAAAAGGGCTGAAAATGGTGATATTTTAGGTAATTTTTACGTTTTTTACATTACCAGGAATTGAAAAAGTCTCGATCAGACTTAAAAAAGTAAAAAATTACCCCTGATTATGGTTTTCCCAAGCTACTGCCTCTTGTAAATTAGAAGAACTCTGTTTGCGGCATTACTGGTCCGCCAAGACGATTGCAACATTCCCTTTTTTATGTCCTTTCTCAACGTAAGCGTGTGCTTCGGCAATCTGCTCTATTGAATAGGTTCGATCAATGACCGGTTTCAGCTTACCGGTTTCGATAAGTTCTTTGAGAAAAATAATATCTTCTGCTTGATGGCTGATGACACCTGTTAATACTTTTTTGCCGCTTGTCATTGAAATCCAAAAGCCCTGCAGCATTTCTGAAAGCTCTGCGGCACTTAAAATCATAATTCCGTTTTTATTTAGCGACTTTAAGCTACGAGAAACAGATATTGTGTTAACCGTGTCAAAAATTACATCGTATGATTCCCCATTTTTAGTAAAATCCTCTTTTGTATAATCAATCACGTTATCAACTCCGATAGATTTTACCAAATCAATATTGGTTGTGCTACAAACACCTGTCACATTTGCCCCAAAATATTTTGCCAGTTGAACAGCCGAACTGCCGACTGATCCTGATGCACCGACAATCAGCACTTTTTGACCCGGCTTGATCGCCGCCTTTTTAAGAAAATGTAAAGCCGTAACTCCGCCAAAAGGAATAACTGCCGCTTCTTTGTGTGAAAAATTATCGGGAAGTAATGCTAAAGATCCATTTTCCGGCAGACAAATATACTCTGCATAAGCACCAAAACTCATATCCGTATGGCCGAAGATTTTGTCTCCGACTTTGAAAAGTTTAACCTTGGAACCAATACTTTCAACTTCACCCGAAAAAACACTGCCGAGAATATTGATCTTTGGTTTCATCAGACCAAAAAACAGTCTAACAGCAAATGGATCGGCTTTCCGCAGTCGCACATCACCCGAATTGACTGCCGTGGCTTTAATTCTTAACCGGATTTCTTTGTCCTTTGGTATTGGCTTTTCTACGTCTTGGAGTTGGAGAACTTCCGGTGGACCGTATTTTGTAAAAACTATCGCTTTCATCATAATTTACTTTATCAATCCAAAGGACAAAAGGTTGTCAATGTGGTTTTTTTCCGAAGAAACATTCTATAAATTTGCCGGATGTTCGATGGCGTTAAAATGCAAACTCGCAAAGACAAAAATATCCGACTAATAATTAAACGATTGTTTTGGGATTTTGTTCACATTCTGTTTGCGATTTTTATCAACGAAATGCGTTAAAAGTGCACGGCTTCCAACCGCAATAATAAGTGCGGCGACCATCAGAATCGAGGCTGCTCCAAACGTGACCCGCATTCCGAAGGCGACTGATTCGGGGCTTGCCGTCGTGATATCCGTTGTCGCCGATGCGATTGCAAATACCGCCCCCATGACCGATGCTCCGGTTATCAGTCCTAGATTCCGCGAAAGGCTGAGCATGCCGGAAATCACGCCACTCTGATCCGCTCGAATTCCCGACATGATTCCCGTGTTATTCGATGCTTGAAACAATGCATAGCTAGATGTAATGACAACGATCGGGGCGACATAGCCGATTATTCCAAAGCTCGCAGGTAACAAGCACAGCACAAATGAACCAATTGCTATCCCGAAGAGACCAACAATGGTCATTCGTTGTGTGCCGAAGCGATCAACAATTCGTCCTGCGGGCATTCCGGTCAGTGCAGCGAGCAGCGGACCAACCGACAAAGCGATTCCGACAATTGCCGTTTCAAGCCCAAGTCCCTGTGATAGGTAAAACGGACCGACCACAAGCGTCGCCATCATCACTGTAGATACGAGCGTGCTCATTGCGAGAATTCCACTCAGCATCGGGTCGCGAAACATCGCCAATTGAATCAATGGCGATTCAGCTTTCGTTTCAACCAATATGAACAACCCAATTCCGACGACAGCCGCCGCGAGCAGAGCGATGCTAAGCAGACCGAAATGTCCGCCACCAATCGTCATTGCAAATGCGTAAACCGCGAGCGTCAGAGCAAGGAGAAGCGTTCCTAACGAGTCGAAAC
>JANOEF010000364.1:0-5335 GCA_031413075.1 Acidobacteriota bacterium
ACTACCACCCCGTCGCTATCGCGCCACCCCTCCTCAACACAGGAGGGGAGTTTTCGAGTTGAATTTTTGAAAGACCTAATCAATTACAATAATCGTTTAGCAGGCAGCGCGAGTCATCCTGCCTGCACGCATTCGCGCGAAGCGTCAAAGGCGGCGTTGCCGAATGTAAATTCAGCTTGATGTCAGTCTCAGCAGTTCCGCCTCATCGGTTCGCGTGAGGCGGGGCAGACAGGCTGTCTGCGCTCCTGCTCCTAACGAAAATTTTTCTTACGGTATTCAATTTACTGAACACGATAAACCGGAGGAACCCGGCAAATTCGGCAAACTACGAAATTTCCAGACTATTTGGCTCGGTCAAGGTAAGCGGTGAGTCTTTCTTCTTTGACTATGATGAAGCCGTGCGGGCTGAGAGTGATCAGATTGAGTTTCCGAAATTTGCCCAAAAAAGCGCCGATCCGCGGACGCGTCGTTCCAACCATCTTGGACAATTCATCGTGAGTGATCCTTTGCTCGATTATTAGGCTGTGCCGATTCTGCTCTCCGAGCTTTCGGGCGAGAAGCAGAAGGGTCTTACCGAGACGCTGCTCACTGTCTATCGTCATCAGGTTCGAGATCACGTCCTGCTGATCCGATATCCTGACTGCCAGATATTTGACAAAACCTTCAAGCAGCGAGTCATTGACCAAACGCGAGAAAAATTTGGAACATTGAATCTGTTTGACGACCGTCTGCCTCATCGCGGTCGCTGATTCCCGCCGTCCGACAACTCCGGATAAACACATTTCACCGAAAACATCTCCCGCAGTATGAATGGCAACCAGACACTCCTTACCGCCGGGCGAAGACATCGTGAGCTTTATCTGTCCGCTTTCTATAAAGTAAACACAATCGCTGTGATCGCCGAACGTATAAATGGTTGTGTTTTTTGCATACTCCTTCGCGCTGGAGTTCGTTGTTTCCAGTTCCAATGAGGCGCGAAGTTGTAGTTTGAAAAGGTCGGAGACCGGGGCAGTTTGACTCATAAGCTTTACCAAAAGTAACCGAATTTTAGACTCAAGGCGACTAATTTCAATAAAGTCAGTGTCTTATTGAAACACTTTGAAATGTTCCTACCTTCCGAAGGCAATCGCTCTTTGCTGGGAAAATTACTTTTTTTATGCCTTGGCTGAACTTGGGGAGTAGCTTGACTATACACCCATTTTCCAACTTTGCAAGGGTTTGGGTAATTGCAAGACTCTGTCATTGAATACATTTTTTGCTCAAAATCAGTCTGAGCGGGATTGCAAAGTTTTTCTAATTCAATATTATGTTGTTAACGATGAGGAATTCATTACCAAACTTTTTAAAAGTATTTTTTGTAGTGTTCAGCACTTTTATTTTTTGGAACCACACTTTTGGTCAGGAATCAGCGTCCGGGGTAAAAGGCGCCAAGCCAAAACTGATTCGCGGCGATGTTTTTATAATCGAAAAAACAACCACCTCACTACCAAAGGATTTTACTAAACTGAATCCGATTGCCACACTTTTTGTCAGTGAAATAAATGTGGCCGATAGATCCTGGAATAACGGTTTTCCGGAACTGCCGGAAATTTTTGAATGGTTTGCGATTGAATATAAAACTATCTTTCGAATCAATCAGGACGGAAACTACAAATTCCGTCTGGTCAGCGACGACGGCTCAAAATTATACATTGATCAAAAATTAATTGTAGATAATGATGGGGTTCATCAGTTTATCGCGCAGAGCGGGTCGGTCAAACTTGCCAAAGGCGATCACAGTTTTAAGTTACAGTTTTTTCAGGGACCGCGGTATCAGGCAGGCGTTCAGTTGTTTGTAAAAAGGGACGGTTCAAATGAAACGATCTTCCCCGGACCAGAAATAGAACTGCTCGGTGACAAAAATGAGGATTCCGGCGCCAAAAAATAAAGACCCGATTTAGATCAGCAATTTTATGCCCATAAAACCCGATAATTTTTATTTTCAGAACGCTTTCAAATTGCACCGACTTTTGAGAATTTCAGGCGTATTTATTTTCGTGTCAACGATTTTTCTAACCTCAATAAAGGCCCAGACAAGATGTTTCAGCGATGACGATTCCAAAAGAATTGTTAATTCGATCAGCAATCCGCAAAAGGTTAAATAACTCAAAAGCATTCAGTCCGAATTGATTAAACTCGATACCAACCGAAAGAGTCTGGAGAACAGTATTATCAGCGAAAAAAATAATGCCGAGTTAATTGCCAAAAGAAGTTTATTACTGCGCGATGGGGTCCAGCGGGTTTGTACTATTCTTAGAGAAAACGGATGGATCAAGAAGGAGACTTTAGGTCAAGCCGGTTTTTCAGCCGTTATTGATGTGATTTTCAGCGTTGATCAGCCCAACATCCAGCGCGAGTTTTTGCCGATACTGTTGGCGGCGGCTGAAAAAGGTCAGGTTCAGCGGGCAGACATTGCGACTTTAGTTGATTCGATTAGAATAAAATCGGGTTTGCGTCAGCTTTTTGGAACTTATTTGACACTCAGCGACGGAATCGCCTATTTATATCCGCTCGAAAATCAAAAATTGGTGGATGAATGGCGAAAATCGTATGATCTGCCGACGCTGAACTCTTTTATGCGGGAAATCGAAACCAAGTTTCAAACCTTGGTCATCAGACGTAATTCACCCAAACCCAAGCTCGAAATTCGTGAAACAGATACCAGCGTTCTGGGTTTAGAAGCAGAAAGCGACGTCATCAAAGTTTCGACCAGATCCGTCAATGTAAAAATCAGAGTCATCGGCGAAGATGATAATCTGCGTCAGGGCTCAAAACTTGATCTGAAAGATTTCATTTTGTCCGAAGACGGACAGGCTCAGGAAATTTCATTCTTTGAGAAAAACAGTGAACCGGTTGATTACTATCTGGTACTGGATCTTTCGGGTTCCACCGCCCGCATTCGAGATAATATTTGGAAGACGGTCGGGATTCTGGGTAAATTAATGAGACCCGGTGACCGAATTACGGTTCTCACCCATATTGATAACAAACTGCAAACCATTCTGGATCTGACCAACAATCAAGTCAACATTTCCGAAATCGTCGCGAAATTCAAAGGGCTCGGTTCGTCCTCGATTTGGGATGCGCTCAACGATACTCAGGATTTGATTGAAAATCGCAATTTTCCGCAACGAGGCTCGGTTATGATTCTCGTGACCGATGCGCTGGAAGCCGATTCAAAACTCGCCTTTGGAAATCTGCTCGATCGGGTCAAAGAAAATGAGATCACGGTTTTCCCGATCCAATTACCTACTGATTATTTAGACGAAGATCCGGCCGCCTCCAAAAAGCGGTTACGGATCGCCGGCCGGGCCCTCGAACTATTGGCCGAGGAAAGTGGCGGAGAATATTTCAATATTAAAAAGGAAAAAGACCTACTTTCAATCCCGGAAAGAATCACCACCGGCCTGGGTGAAATTTACAACCTGGGTTTTGACCCGGCTAACCCAAACTTCGACGGTTCCTGGCGTCAACTGAAAGTCAAAGTGGCCAATCAAAATAATTTTAAGGTTCGGGCCAAAACCGGTTACTACGCCAAGCCTTGATTGCAATATCAGCCATTTTTTATCAACGATGGTTGATAAAATGCTGTATTTTATTAAGCCGAAACATATTGTCGGATTGAGATTTCAGCCAATTTATTAAACAATAAACATCAAGCAAAAGTTTTCAGCGGAGCATAATTTAATGCTGAGCGTTGTCTTTCGGGACATTACCAAAAAAAAACTGTTGCAAAAAATCATGAAGAAACTTTCCATTCTAATTTTACTTATTTGTCTTGTCGCCTGCCAAACTAAACAAGTTACACAATCTAATGTGCCGAAAGAACAATCAGGCAAACCAATTGAAGAAAAATCGTTTATCGAACTCGGCGGTGAAAGGCAGTATGTTGAGATTACGGGAAGTTCGGACCTTTGGTGACAAAAGAAGTCTTTGTTCAGATGAGTTTTTACTCTAAAATAAACCCGATGCAAAAATCGTCCGCGAACTCATCCGATGTCGGTATTAAAAAAGATGACCGTCTCTTGGCGGACAACGTTGCGGGAGTTTCAGAAGTTAGGCGAGTTGATTTCATTTTGAGTGAAAAAACAATAAAAATGGTGTAAAGTTGCAATTTGAGGTAAAAATATGTCAGCAGTTTTAGAAAGAACAATCCCCAAAACCGAAGTTTATCAAAACGGGCAAGTCTTCAACGCCAGACTTATCAGCGTCAAAGAATATGACGAAATGATTGAACACGGAATCCTGACAACCGAAGACAAAGTTGAATTGTTAAACGGAGTAATAATTGAAAAAATGCCGAAAGGAATCCGACACGCCGCCATTAACGATTTGGTAGCTGAATTGTTGAGAGAAACATTGGGTAAGCGGGTAATTATTCGCAATCAAAACCCGATAGTTTTAGATGATTATTCCGAACCCGAACCTGACCTTGTTTTAGCCAACCCACCGCGTGAGACTTATTTGGAAAGACACCCGACCCCCAAAGATATTTTGCTGATTATCGAAATTTCCGATACCACTCTCGGACGCGACCGCGTAACCAAAAGTCTGGCTTACGCCAAAGCCGGAATTCAGCAATACCTAGTATTAAATTTGCAAAACGAAACCCTCGAAGAATACCGCGAACCAAGCGAAGACGGCTACCAATTCAAACGCACCTTGCGAAAAGGCGATTCACTAAATCTCATGGCATTTCCCAAAGCTGAGATTAAGATTGATGATTTGTTTTAAGCCACAGTAAAAACTCTCATCATCTTGGCTGACAACGTTGTGCCATTTCACAAGTTAGACGAGTTGATTGCGGTTTAAAGTGATTTGCAAAATCTTTACCAAAACTGCAACGCGATTCCTTTGCCCATAATGCCTACGCTGGTTGACAGCATTTGTTAAGGCTTCGGCTTTTGCTTCAAACAGGTTTCCGGCGATTTTTTTTACATTATTGTGTTCAAATATGAAAGTTTCTTTTTATCCGATTTTACAGTAAAATGGCTTTGATGCCACAGAAAGACGCTTATCATGATTCGGTTAGAAATGCTCTCGAAAAAGACGGTTGGATAGTTACGCACGACCCGTTGACGCTGCGTTTGGAGGATGTCAAGTTTTATGTTGACTTGGGAGCAGAGAAAATAATCGAACCGACCAAGAAAGTTGCGGTTGAGATTAAAGTATTCGGCGGACTTTCGTTTTTGAACGAATTTGAAAAGGCAATCGGACAATACTTGATTTACAAACAATTTCTGCAAGAATTATTTCCCGAAAGAGTTTTGTTTTTAGCTGTTTCGCACGATATTTT
>JANOEF010000365.1:0-7072 GCA_031413075.1 Acidobacteriota bacterium
ATTTTACAGCGGGCTAATTACAATGTTTTGACGGCTGATGATGGATTATCAGCCATGAAAATAGCACTGGAAACTCAAGTTGACGCCATTGTTTCTGATGCCATTATGCCAAATTTAACCGGGTTTGACCTCTGCCGCATCCTGCGTCAAAATCCTGTTTATCAAAATATTCCGTTTATAATTTTGAGTGGTTTTGACCATGATTCTGAACAAACTGAGGCCGATGCCTTCCTGTCAAAAGGAGAAAATCTGCAAAACGAATTGCTTGAAACACTGTCAAAAATGCTTTTTCAAGTTAATTGAATTCTCACTTTTATAACAAATGAAACGGGCAATTTCTCCAAAAATAATTATCCCGGCTACATCTGCGACTAAATCTCCCCAATCAAAAGTTCGCCCTCTGACAAATATTTGAGAAAATTCCTCAATTGTAACTACTATTAAAACTATCACACTTCCCAATAAATATCGCAATTTTATGAATTGAATAGTTTTAGCTTTTAATACTAAGTTCACCAAAAGAGATAAAAATCCCATTAAAAAGAAATGTCCAAGTTTATCTCCGTAAGGAATATTACCAATAAAATCGAGTAAATATCGGGTGCTTTTGCGGTCTGCAATAAAAATAATGCCCGCCAGTAAAACGACATAACAAACCGTCATAATCTTTATACTGGCGGACCCAATTTTCATTTCGAATAGATAAAAAAACTTAAACCTCAAAGGGGGTGTAAGTCAGCCCCTGCGAGGTTGCCACGGCTTCGTAAGTTAATTTTCCCTGATAGGTATTGACACCTTCTTTCAATCCGGCATCACCCGCAACTGCCTTTTCAAACCCTTTATTCGCCAGTGAAAGTGCATAAGGCAGAGTTGCATTGGTTAAAGCAAAAGTGGAAGTCCGCGGTACTGCTCCCGGCATGTTCGCCACACAATAATGTAAAATACCTTCTTCGTAAAAAGTCGGATTAGAATGTGTTGTGGCATGAGTTGTTTCAAAACAACCGCCCTGATCAACCGCGACATCAACTAAAACCGAACCGTTAGGAATATCTTTTAACATTTCGCGGGTCACCAGTTTCGGAGCCGCTGCGCCAACTACCAGGACACCGCCAATCACCAAATCTGCATGCGAAACTGCTTCGTGAATCTGATATTTACTGGAGGCCAGGGTTTGCACTTTTGAAAGGAAAATATCATCTAATTGACGCAGCCGATCAAGATTGATGTCAATGATGGTGACATGCGCTCCGAGCCCGACTGCCATTTTCGCTGCCTCAGTTCCGACCACTCCGCCGCCGATGATAACGACATTAGCTGCCGGAACCCCGGGGACACCGCCCAGCAAAATACCTTTTCCGCCATTCATCTTTTCCAGATATGTAGCTCCGACCTGAACGGACATCCGACCTGCAACTTCTGACATAGGAGTCAGGAGCGGAAGAGTTCCCTTTTTATCGGTAATCGTTTCATAGGCAACTCCGGTAACTTTCCGTTCCAGCAGTTGTTTGGTTAATTCAAACTCAGGGGCTAGATGTAGATAGGTGAAAAGCAGTTGATTCTCGCGCATCCGCGGATACTCAGGAGCAATTGGCTCCTTAACCTTTACGATCATGTCGCCCGACTGCCAAACTTCGTCCGCAGTTTCCAACATGTGACCACCGGCTTTGATATATTGCTCGTCCGAAAAACCCGAACCGTCGCCGGCCATTTTTTGGACATAGACCGTGTGACCGGCACCAACCAATGAGTTCACGCCAGCCGGCGTTAAACCAACTCGATACTCGTTATCTTTAATTTCTTTCGGTAATCCGATTTTCATTTATTATCTCCAATATTTATGCTTTGATAAGAAAAACTATTTCGATTTTACGTTGTTTTATCAAATAATTAAAAGTCATCATTATTTTTTTAGTTTATGGAAGTGCTTGTTTTTTTAAAAATGATGACTAATTATTTTCCAGAGACCATTTTAGACTTGGGTGAAGTTAAACTAAATTTCAACCTCGTCAATTTGAGCTTTTTGCAGTTTGCCCGAATAATCAATGTAAAGCGATTTCCATTCGGTAAAAATGTCCAAAACCTGAGTTCCGGCTTCGCGGTGTCCATTTCCGGTTCCTTTTGTTCCGCCAAAAGGTAGATGGACCTCAGCCCCGATGGTTGCCGAATTGACATAACAAATTCCGGTGTAAAGCTCCTGCATAGCATAGAAAGATTGGTTCACATCCTGGGTGTAAATAGCAGATGACAACCCATATTTGACATCATTGACAATATCTATTGCCTCATCCAACGTTTCAAACGGGATAACTGAGGTGACAGGGCCAAAAATTTCTTCCTGTCCGATCCGATGATTACGGTCAACCTCAGTAAAAACTGTCGGTTCGATAAACCACCCATTTTTATAATCACCTTTGATCAAACGATTTCCGCCACAAGCCAGGGTTGCCTGATCTTCATTTTTACCGATTTCAATATAAGCCAAAACCTTTTCCATTTGGGCCTGGTTGATGACCGGGCCGACCTCGGTTTTCGCTTCCAGTCCGTTTCCTACTTTTAGTTTTTTTGCTTTTTCTACCAATTTTTCGCAGAATTTTTGGTAAACTTTTCGGTGCACTACTAATCTTGAGGAGGCAGTGCATCTTTGTCCGCTGGTTCCAAAAGCCCCCCACAGTGAGCCTTCAACGGCGTTATCTATGTCGGCATCGTCCATCACGATAATTGCATTTTTCCCGCCCATTTCTAAGGAAACAATTTTGTTTTGAGCCGCACATTTTTCGGCAATAATGCGCCCCGTATCGGTTGAACCGGTAAAAGAAATCAAGCGAACATCTTTATGATTTACGAGCGCCGCACCGGCTTCGCCAAAGCCATTGACAACATTAATTACTCCTTTCGGTATTCCTGCTTCCTCGCAAGCCTTCACCAGATTGATGGTTGAGAGCGGAACATCTTCACCGGATTTGATAACTACTGTGTTTCCGCAGACCAGGGCTGGAATTAATTTCCAACTCGGAATCGCCATCGGAAAATTAAAAGGAGTGATCAAACCGCAGATTCCGACCGGTTGACGGACACACATCGCAAATTTATTCGGCATTTCGGCGGGTGTCGTGAACCCATGAAGCCGACGACCTTCGCCGGCTGTGTAATAGGTACAGTCAATTGCTTCCTGCACATCACCACCGGCTTCTTTCAGGACTTTACCCATTTCACGAGTCATTTGACGGGTAAAGTCATCTTTATTTTTTTCCAAAATACGAGCCAGCCGAAAAAGAATCTCGGCTCGTTTCGGGGCCGGTGTTCGACGCCATCTGGTCGCCACATTTTGAGCCGCCGCCACGGCAGCGTTAACATCATCTTCGTTTGATTTTGGAAAACGGCCAATGACATCTGTGGTATCGGCCGGATTCAGATTTTCAAACCATTCACCGGAAGAACTTTTGACCCATTCTCCGTTTATGTAATTATGATAAGTATTTGTTTTTTTTGATTTTTTTGATTCTTTTGTTTTAGACATAAATTTTCTCAATAAATAATTTCAGTATAAATGTACATTTTAGACTGCCGAGCAAAATCATTCAACCTGCCGATATAATTGGAAAAACTTTGCAAATATTTGAATTTGAAGACTCTCACTGATTTTATTTGATTCTCATAATTCGTTTTGATGAGACCCACTCGTCCCAAATCATTGGAATATCCCGCAAAAGTGATTAAATGTGTTCCCCTTCTGACATCAAGAACTTTTGCCAAATACCATTTTTTCTGTCATTCCACCTCAACTTTTTTCACCAATTCGAGATTGTTCCGGTGTACTTTGTCGAAGCTGTTTGGAGGTCACCCATTTATCAACGGAACCTTCACAACCATAATATTGAATTTTGTATTGATTATCTTGGGCATCAATTACGGATCCTTTCCACCAGGTATGAGAACTAAGCACCAATGCACAATTAACCATGGACAATGGACAATGGACAATGAAGAAAACCCCAAAACCCAAGTTACTCAACTATTTGCAAACTTTTCTTGATTTTTAATCTGTCGCAAAACATTTGCTGACCTGCTTATCTTTTATTTAGACTTTTGAATCGTCAGTTAGAGATAATTCTAGATACCAACATATTTGGCATAGATTGATCTCGCTCTGGTAAAATCGTCGGTTCCTTTTATAATTGCGCGAGCATCTGCAAAAACCGTCACCTCAAAATCCTCGACCGTGAAGCGCACTAAATATTCATTTTGTTTAATTTGAAAAAGATGCTGGAGTCTTTCGGCAAGTATTCCCAAATCAATCCTGGTCGGCTTTGGGGCAGAAATTTGCACCGCCTCACGTCCGCACAGAACGGTAAAAAACTCACGATTTTCCGCTTCAAGAAATTCAAATTTTCTTTCCGAACAACAAAGGCAATCATCAACAGGCTCACTCAATTTGATCTTCCGCCACTCGTTTTGCCAAACGTCAAATTGCAAAAGTGAGCGATGAAGTTTGTCAAAATTACCCGTCAAGATTTTTATTGCTTCTGTCACTTGAACTGCAGAAATTGTTGAAATAATTGACATGATGACACCAGCGGTATCGCAAGTCGGCGCGCTTCCGGCATCGGGAATTTCTTCAAAAATACAGCGCAGACACGGGGTTTCGGTCGGAAGAATCGTCATCGTGGTCCCGTAGCTTGAAACCGCCGCGCCGTAAATCCAGATTTTGTGATGCATGATACAAGCATCGTTGATGAGGTAGCGGATTTGGAAATTGTCGGTTCCGTCCAACACTAAATCGCAGTCCTCAATCAAATTTTCGATGTTGTTTTGATTGACATCCGTCACGATTGCCTCAACTTCGACTTCAGAATTTATCTCCGCTATCCGTTGTTTCGCCGCAATTGCTTTTGGCAGACGTTCCTTCGCATCATTTTCGCTATACAATGTTTGGCGTTGAAGGTTGGTATATTCTACAAAATCGCGGTCAACAATCCGCAATTTCCCCAAACCGGCACGTGCGAGCATTTCCGCGTGTGATGCACCTAAGGCCCCGCATCCGACTATCAAAACACGGGAATTTAAGAGTTTTTGCTGTCCGGATTTGCCAATTTGGCTGAATAAAATTTGACGGCTGTATCGAGTGTCCATTGTCAAAATGATAACAAATTAAAATAATATTTTCAGACGTTTTTGATATTAACGGGTGGCACCATCAACCATTATTATTCAATCTTTTCAACACTTCTCTCGAAATTTCTTTCATCGGCGCAGCCAGTCCCGTCCAGATTTTTTGCTGTTCCAGCGCCTGAGCAACGAGCATTGCCATCCCGCCGATTTTGGGGACATGAACCCTGTCGGCTTCGTTCATAAATTGTGTTTGGAAAGGAATATAAACCAAATCATAAACCAGTTTAGCGTCTTTCATTTGTTCGCCGGTCATTGGAGTTTCGCCTTCAAATTTGCCTCTCATTCCCAATGGGGTGGTGTTGATTAAAATGTCAAAATCCGAAAAACTTTGATTCTTAAATTCGGAATTACGAACTTGATGTCCATCGAAAACAGTAACCACTGCCCCGGCTTGTGTGAGCGTAAAATGACACGCTTTCGATGCTCCACCGGCACCTAAAACCGCAACTTTTGTATCTTGCAAATCGCCATAAACTTGTTTCAATGGCTCAATAAATCCACTTGCATCGGTGTTAAATCCGTATAGTTTTCCATCAATAATTTTCACCGTATTAACCGCTCCAATTTTTTCGGCAGTTTCATCAATATGGTCTAAATACTTGATAATAGTTTGTTTATGCGGAATTGTGACAGAAAAGCCCTTGAAATTTAAATCAATCTTGCGGGTTTCGGGTTTGACCATCCGGCGGATAAATTCGTTTAAGTCGTGAACCTGGAGCGGAACAAAAACTGCGTTTAGATTGTGATATTTAAAAGCCAGGTTGTGAATATAAGGCGACATCGAAACACTCGTGTTGCTGCCCAAAATTCCATAAACGTCGGTTGATTCGTCCAACTCCTTGGCGCGATAGACTTCAATTAAATCCTTAGCCGTCACTTGTCCGGGCGCAGTTTCTTTATCCGAATCAAGCGAGGCATAAGTCATAAACGCCCCCTCCGCCAGTCCCAAAATTCGCGTCCATTTGCCACTTTCGCCCATGGCAATTGGGATAATTTCTTTCTTTTCAGACTTTGCACGGTTTAATAATTGCCAGATGGGAATGGTGTCAGTGATGTCGTTCGTTTGGACAGCGATTTTGATAATACTTGATTTACCTACTTCTGAAAGTGCAGTGAAAACACTATTTAAATCTTTTGGCACTTTATGAAAATAATGTGTTGATAAAATTTTCTTTCCTTTAACAAAATTCTCAAAGTATGAAGTGTCAGCCTCAAAATCAACAAAATAATCTTTGTTTTTGTTGTAGTGTGAAAAATTTTGCCAAAATTCTAACCTATCTTTTAAGGTTAGGTCTCTTTTGCCACCTTCTGATTTTACTCTAAAAGTTACAAGCAAATTATTTAATTGAGGTAGATTTTGTAATGCTTTAAATAATTCACTCTCATCCAAACAATCAAAACGAATTTCAATCACATCCGCCAAATCTTCGGCGCTTTTTATTTGTTCAATCAATTCATCGGCAGTTTGGGCGCAGACCGAAACGCAAATTTTTCCGTGGTTCATTTTTTTGCTTCGTTGAGTCGTAAAGCGGGCGTAATTACTGCAATCAGTAGGATTATGACCGCCAACGCCGAGACTAGTGAGATTGCTGTGACGCCGCCGTGTTTAACGGCAATCGCGACAATTCCCCAAGTTACAGTTAATCCGTAAGCCGCACTGGGAAGTTTTAAACGAAAGAAAACGCCTAAACTGGTAGCTATCGAAATCAGAATACAAGCTGTTCCAATGGAAATATCAATGCCTAAAGAAGCCAACCAAACAACAATATTGACAATTGTGGCGACGGTTATCCAACCAAAATACATTCCGAATGGAACTCGCGCCACCAACGAATCTTCTTTGGATAAACTGAAATTTACGGCCATCAGCGTTGCCAGCAAAACTAGCATTGCGCCAACGCTG
>JANOEF010000366.1:0-35604 GCA_031413075.1 Acidobacteriota bacterium
GGCGACCGGAATAGTCAACGATCATTTGACGAGCTGTTTCAGGTATCCAAAAATTTAATCTCGAAAATTTATATCTTTAAAGCGTAAAGCCTACCAAAACCGTTCAAAACACTTCCGCCAGTCGGCCATAAAGCAAAAGCCACTCAACATGTTAAAACTTTTTTATCTTTGTTGCTGTTTTTTGTGGAATACTCAAAGTGTTAATTCTTTTCTTAAAATAGATGCTCAAAAATATTGAGCCGGCCAAAAATTCAAACCCGCCCATCTGAAAATTTACGAATGAAGAAAATTCTCCAAATTATTGCGATCACATCTCTTTTGGTTTTTGCAGCAGATGCCCAAATCCGCACCCGATTTGTTGATAATTTTGATTTAGCGAGTGGAGTCAAAGTCAACATTCCGGCTAAACCGGTGATGCCTCCCGTCCAGACCACGCCTAAAAAATTAGTCAAGAAAACGGCCCAGCAAACAATGAAGGTGCAGGATGCTGTCAGTTTGAAAGATTCCGAATTTTCGAATTCGACCCTGCCGAAACTGGTGATGGCGGGGGGAAGTTCGATGAGTGGATTTACCACCGGCGACTCCACGATTGATTCGTATATTGTTGATTCGAGCATTCGTTACGGGATTGATCCGCTTCTGATCTATGCACAAATGCACCAAGAATCCTCGTTCAAGCTCAAAGCCACCTCTCATAAAGGTGCCAGCGGATTGATGCAATTAATGCCGGCCACGGCCCGTCGTTTTGGAGTCACAAACATTTACGAGCCCCGTCAAAATATTGATGCCGGCGTCAAATATATGCGTTGGCTGTTAGATACTTTTAAGGGTGATGTCAATCTGGCACTGGCCGGTTACAATGCGGGCGAGGGCGCTGTGATGAAATATGGCTGGAATATTCCGCCCTACAATGAAACTCGTGAATATGTCCGACGAATTACTAATCGGTATAATTCAATCAGAAATCCAAATTATGTAGCACGGTCAGTTAAAAAAGTTTCGGTTAACGAAGTCGCAAAACTTGAAAAGAAAGCACCTGCCCCTCTGACAGTTTATGAACGCAATCCGATGGCGGTGCGCCTTCCCGACGGCAGAATGCGACTGGTTAATCAATAAAGTTTCTCACATCTCTTCTCCTCTTTGGTAGAAAACCTTCGCGGTCAGATTTTTCTGGCCGCTTTTTTTGTGGTAAAAACATAAATCTTGTATGATGAAACAGTCGGGAGTCGGGAGGTCAGAGTCGAGTAAAAATTCAACGCTCTCCACTCGTTACTCTCCACTTGAAAAGATATGTTTTGTAATAAATGTGGCGCAAGCAATGCGGATGACGCTAATTTTTGTCAGAAATGCGGTTATCAATTTACCGATGAAGAGATGACCAAAATAGCGACCACTCCGCGCGAATCAGTCGAAGAAAGTAATGAGAAAAAGGTGTTCTCGATTCGCCCGACACTGTTATTCGTCAAGTTCGGCTATGTCGGGGCCATCATCGGAGCATTTCTCTTGGTCGTCCTGTTGTGGTTGATCGGCAGTACGATTGGAATTGATATTCCGTGGTGGATTTCCGTTCCGGCCGGGCTGGCGCTGCTGCTCATTCCGGCCTTTTACCATTTGAAACAAAAGACGGTGCTTTACACTTTGACCGATTCAAAGATCGAGATTGACGAAGGTTTTATCTTCCAAAATTCGCGCAATGTTCCGCTTCGCTCGATTCAGGACGTCTCGGTTTCCTCAACTATTTTGCAAAGGATGCTCGGTTTCGGTAATTTGGTCATTGATAATGCCAGCGAAGACGGCGGCAAAATTATTCTAAAAGACATCAATACGCCGAAAAAATACGCAGACCTTGTACTCAAGGAAATGCGGCTATTGAATAAGTGATTACGAATTACGAATTACGAATTACGGATTACGAATTACGGATTACGAATTACGAATTACGAATTACCAATTACCAATTACCAATTACCAATTACCAATTACGAACATGATTTCTCTCAGTCGTAATTCGTAATCCGTAATTCGTAATTTAAAAAAAGATTATGAGAACTATTTTTGTCACCGGCGGAGCAGGTTTTATCGGCTCTGCTTTTATTCGCCTCATTTTAGAGGAAACCTCTGATACCAAAATCATCAATTTTGACGCGCTGACCTACGCCGGAAATTTGGATAATTTGACTGGTTTGGATGAATCGCGTCACCAATTTGTGCATGGCGATATTTGCGACCGCGAAGCCGTGTTGAACGCTTTGCCAAATGAGACGGACGCAATTTTTAACCTCGCGGCAGAATCGCACGTTGACCGTTCAATCCATTCGGCAGACGAATTTTTGCGGACAAATATCATTGGAACGCAAGTCCTTTTGGACGCCGCACGAGCCAAAAAGGTGCGCCGTTTTGTGCAAATTTCGACTGACGAAGTGATGGGAACACTGCCCGAAGACGACACCGCATTTTTTACCGAAGATTCGCCGATCCAACCGAATTCACCATATGCGGCCTCGAAAGCCTCGGCTGAATTGGTCGTCCGGGCAGCGCGTGAAACTTTCGGAATTGATTATGTATTTACCCGTTGCGGCAACAATTACGGTCAACGACAGTTCCCCGAAAAACTGATTCCGCTAATGATCGCCAATGCCATGAACGATGAGCCTTTGCCGGTTTATGGGGATGGAAAAAATGTGCGAGATTGGATTTTTGTCGAAGACCACGCCCGCGCAATTTGGATGGTTTACGAAAAAGGTAAATCCGGTGAAGCCTACAACATCGGCGCACGCAACGAGATTCAAAATATCGAAGTTGTGACCTCAATTTTGGACGCTCTGGACAAACCGCACAACCTTATTAAATATGTGACAGACCGACTCGGACACGACAGACGTTACGCGATTGACGCGACCAAAGTTGAAACCGAAATTGGTTGGCGCACCCAAACGACTTGGGAAGACGGATTAGCTAAAACAATTCGTTGGTATCAAGAGAATCAAGATTGGGTTAATAGAATCCGCAACGGAGCATATCGGGAATATTACCAAAAAATGTATGGCGCAAGCCTCAAATAGTTGAGAGTGGAAAGGTGCAAGCGTGAAAAAGTTTTGTTCATTTTTCTCAGTCGCCTAAGTCTAGTCAACCAGCTTTTTCACTTTTCCAGTTTTAAGCTTTTTCACTTTAAAAAACTATGAAAGTCTTAATCACCGGAGCCAATGGAATGGTGGCCAAAGCCGCGATTGATTATTGCCAATCCATTGGTGATAAGGTCGTAGCGCTCACCCGAGACCAGCTTGATATTAGCGATGGACAGGACGTTTATCTGGCTCTCTCATTTTATCAGCCCGAAATTGTCATTAACTGCGCCGCCTATACCAATGTTGATGGGGCGGAAACGAATCAAGACATTTGCTACCAGGCAAATACAATCGGGGTCGAAAACCTGGCCATAGGCTCGAAAAAGATCAATTCAGCTTTTGTCACTATCTCAACGGATTACGTTTTTGACGGAATAAAAGGCGATTTTTACACTCAACGCGACACGCCTCACGCGCAGGGCGTTTATGCAAAATCTAAATTAGAAGGCGAGAATAGGGCGCGAAATGCTTACGCTCGTTCAATTATTGTGCGTTCCGGCTGGATTTTCGGAACGGGCGGAACAAATTTTTTGAGCGTCATGCACAACCTTCTTCAAGCCGGAAAACAAATCAAGGCGATTTCGGATTCATACGGCACCCCGACTTTTGCTGACGATTTAGCCAGACGTCTGCGCGAATTGGCCGAACTTGATCTGCCGGCAATTTATCATGTTGCCAATCAAGGAGCCGGAACGACCTTTGCCGAATTTGCTGAAAAGGTGTGTCAAATTAAAGGTTTTGATAAAAATCTAATAGAACCTGTTTCGATGGATTCGCTCTCGCGTCCCGCCCCCCGTCCGCGTGATTCACGCCTCAAATGTTTGTTCAGCCCGCAATTCGGACTTGCACCATTGCCACATTGGGAAGACGCGCTCGCCAGGTTTTTACAAAATAGTTGAAGCGAAAGAGCCAACTATTTTAAAAAATCTGAGTTTGATAAGTGCTGGCGTGGCAACTCGCTTTATTGGTTGGGAAACATGGGATTTTCTGAAAAAACTGATTTGCGACTAAAATCGAATAAAATCAGACCCTGATTTTACGGATTGGGTAGATTGAAGCAGAAATGATTGAAAACAAATGGCGTCAATCTGTTCAATCAGCGTTTGTCCGCGTCGAATTTCTTATTTTTTAATTTTTTATCAATCAATTTTTCCAAGAAAACCCTGTCGGGAGATATTTATGAGATTATATCCTATCGAAAACCCCCAAAGTCTTTGTTTGAAAATTGCCGGTTGGGTCACCAAACGCCAATAACGCAAAGTTATGTCGCCACTCAAAGTGATTTACGCCGCGCAAATCCGAATTGCTTTCGTTTGCGATGAAAATTGCCAAATTTGAAGCGAAACAAAATTCGCTTTCAACCGATTTGCGCCTGTTGATAAAAGTCGCTGCGGCCACCCAAAACGGCTGCATCTTTTGTCAGGACATCGCGCTCGCCCATGCTGTCAAAGGCAAAATCAGGACTGAAAAATTGCAAAAACACTTCAACGAAACTGAAATCGTTCAAATACTCGCCCTTAACGCTTTTGAACAATTTTATAATGCGATGACAGTACCGCTGGAGATTGAGTCGGATGGTTTGGAGAAATTAGCGGAAAACTTTTGAAACTGCGGATGATCCGGCTTGATAATCAAATCGAATCAAGCCATAATGCACCCAACTGCTTTACCAATTAAATCCAATTTTCAAGGAGCTATTCCTGTGCGATATTTGCGTCTGTCTTTCGTCTTAGTTTTTTTAGCCTTCTTTTCCAATTCAATTTTATTTGCCCAAAACCCGACCCCTTCGGTAGTGCCGACGCCGGCTTCAACGCCTGCCCCAACACCGGCGCCGACTCCTGATTCAATGCCCTCGGCCGTGTTTTCGGGTTTGCGGTTTCGTTCGATCGGGCCGGCCGTCACCTCGGGCCGCGTCATTGCATTCGCCGTTGATCCGAATGACCGGGCCAAATACTATGTGGCCGTGGCTTCGGGCGGAGTCTGGAAAACGGTTAATGCCGGAACGACCTGGACGCCCATCTTTGATAACGAAGGCGCGTTTTCGATTGGTGCCGTTGCGCTCGATCCGAAAAATCCGGCGACCGTCTGGGTTGGAACAGGCGAGCGCAACAGTCAACGAAGCGTTGGTTACGGTGACGGCGTTTACCGCTCGGATGACGGTGGACGAAGCTGGCGGAATATGGGTTTAAAAACCTCCGAACATATCGGCAGAATAGCCATTGACCCGCGTCACAGCAATATTGTTTTTGTCGCCGCCCAGGGTCCGCTCTGGTCAGGAGGCGGTGAACGTGGTCTTTATAAAACTATTGACGGCGGTAAGACCTGGAAAGCCGTGATCCCCGGCACCGAAAACACCGGCGCGACCGATGTCGTAATTGACCCGTCCAATCCCGATACGATGTATGCCGCCACCTGGCAGCGCCGTCGGCATTTTTACACACTGATCAACGGCGGTCCCGAGAGTGCGATTTACAAATCAACCGATGGCGGCGACTCCTGGACCAGACTTCGAGCCGGATTACCTCCGGGAGATTTGGGACGAATCGGTCTTTCGATCTCGCCTGCCAATACCAACGTCGTGTATGCAACGGTTGAGGCGAGCGGCACTTCGAGCGGAATTTTTCGCTCCAATGACCGCGGCGCAACCTGGGAACGGACGAGCCCGAGCATCGCTCAGGGAATGTATTACGGACAAATCGTGGCTGACCCTCAAGATGTAGATCGGGTTTATATTCCTAATGTGGTGTTTCAGGTTTCGGATGACGGCGGGAGAACTCAACGGGCTTTAGGGGAGCGGCTCAAACACGTGGATAATCACGCCATTTGGGTTGACCCGAATAATACCGATTATCTGTTAGTCGGCTGCGATGGCGGTATTTATGAAAGTTTTGACCGGGGCACGAATTGGAACTTCAAAGCGAATCTCCCGGTGGCTCAGTTTTATGATGTCACGGTCGATAATAATCCGCCGTTTTATCATGTCTATGGCGGAACGCAGGATAATAATTCCATGGGCGGCCCGGCGAAGAACAGAAATAATTCGGGCATCGTCAACTCGGATTGGTTTGTCACCAATGGCGGAGATGGGTTCAAATCGCAGGTTGACCCGACGGACCCGAATATCATTTACGCCGAAAGTCAAAATGGCGGCCTGGTTCGCTTTGATAAACGAACCGGCGAGAGAGTCGGGATTGCTCCGATCGAAGGCAAAGGTATCGAATCACAGCGTTACAATTGGGATTCGCCTTTCATTATCAGTCCGCATTCCAACACCCGGCTTTATTTTGCCGGACATAAACTCTTTAAAACCGACAATCGCGGCGACGATTGGAAAGTTATCAGCGGCGATTTGTCGCGCGGGCTTGATCGTAATGCGCTGCCGGTAATGGGTAAAGTCTGGGGCCCGGATGCCGTTGCCAAAAATCAATCAACTGCCCTCTACGGTAATGCGTCGGCTGTTTCCGAATCGCCCAAGAAAGCGGGTTTGATCTATATCGGAACCGATGACGGGTTAATTCAGGTTACCGAAAATGATGGCGGTTCATGGCGCAAAATTGATAAAATTTCGGGCGTTCCGAGTGATAGCTACGTGACCCGTGTTTTGGCTTCGCAACACGATACCAATACGGTTTACGCGCTTTTCAATAATCATCAGAACGGTGATTTCAAACCATATATCGTCAAAAGTACCGATACCGGCAAAACCTGGACTTCGATAACGGCTAATTTACCGATTCGGGGTTCACTTTATGCTTTTGCCGAAGATCACCTGAACCCGAATCTCCTGTTTGTCGGGACTGAGTTCGGCTTTTTCTTGACGGTTGACGGCGGAAGCAAATGGGTGCAGCTGAGAGGCGGATTGCCGACCATTGCGGTTCGCGATATTGCCATTCAAAAAACCGAAAATGATCTGGTTTTGGCAACTTTCGGACGCGGAATTTATGTTTTAGACGATTATTCAGCTTTGCGGCAGATCAAAGAAGAATCATTAAAACAAAACTCCGCCCTCTTCCCGATCAAAGATGCCCTGATGTATGTCCGCTCAAATTCGACTTTTGCCAGTTCGCAGGGCGCATCGTTCTATACTGCGCCGAATCCGGCTTACGGTGCGACGTTCGCCTACTTTTTAAAAGAGGCCCCAAAGACCCTGCGCCAGAAACGGGTTGAGGCTGAACGGGCCGCCGAACGGGCCAAACAGACTGCCAAATATCCTTCAATTGCCGAACTGCGAACTGAGGCCGAAGAAGAATCCCCAAGCTTAATTTTTACCGTCACCGACTCCGAAGGAAAAATCGTCCGCCGGTTAAGTTCGCCGGCGGCTCCCGGAGTTCAGCGGGTCGTATGGGATTTCCGCTATACCGCACCGGCAATTCAGGCGGCCCCGCCGCAGCTTCCTCCGGGGTTCGAAGGTTTCGGCGGTGGTTTCGGACCTCAGGGGCCGTTGGTGATGCCCGGAAAATATAACGTTTCGATGGCTGTCAAAGTGAATGGGGTGGTGACTGCCTTACCTGGTTCGCAAAGCTTTAATGTCATCGTTGAAGGCCGGGAAAAAATGACGGCGGCCGAAATTGCGGCCTTAGCTGAATTCCAGCGCAAGGTTTCAAATCTCCAACGCTCGATCAATGGCGCGAACTCGGTTGGAAATGATACCAAAACTCGTGTCGGTCTGCTCAAACGGGCTGCGAACGATGCTCCGACTGAAAACAAAAAGTTAATTGATCAGGCGGAGGCGTTTGATAATGAGATTGACTATTTGCTCAATGAATTGCGCGGCGGGCGTGAGGATTCGGATATTCCGCCTCCTTCGATCAGTTCGCGAATCGGTAATGTGGCGCAGACGATTCGGCTCTCGACCGTTAAACCAACTAACACCCAAATCGAGCAATATAATCTTGTTGAGACAGAATTCAAACCGGTTTTGGCCAGATTAAAGAAATTGGTTGAAGTTGATCTGCCTGCCTTTGAAAAACAACTCGAAGCCGCCGGCGCACCGCTCACTCCGGGACGTCTTCCGCAATAAGTTGAGGGTCTGGGATGAAATTTGACGAATTCATCCCTTTGCCTGATTTTGCAGACGATTAATTTTGGCCGGAACAATAACTTTTTGACTCTGTTCGAAAGCAATGCGGTTTCTGTTAGGTCCGGATATCGCCCTTTAGAATAAGAAATATCGCAAGTAATCTCGAATAAACATTATCCGGATGGGTTAGTGATTCATTCGGAATTTTACCAAATCGCCGCAAAATTTGAACTAAACTCATTTGCGAAGTAAAATCATTTTTGTTCGCATCAATCTAAACCAAAAGGATAAACAAATATGGCTTTCTTTCCGATTCCGAGTATGCTTTTGCGGCAACTCTATACCTTTAACAGTCTGAAAAATATGGGAAATGGTGTGCAGTTTGCCATCAAAAACCGTTTGACGGATGTCAATTTTTCCGAACTGACGTCAATTAAGATCAATGGCGCAGAAATTCCTAAAGAAAATATTATCTTTGATTTAGGCGATGGAAATGTCATCACGGCGCACTCCATTTCGGAAGAAAATCCGATTGCTTTCCCTCTCAAAAAAGTTGTACTGGTAACTTGCGAAGGCGAAAATCTACTGACCGGCAAACATAAAATCGAAATTGCGGTCAAAGCCAAAGGTTATGGCGCTCTAAAATTTGAGGTTGAGGACGCGATTGCGGAGGTGGAGAGCCTCGAAGTTCGCATCCCGCGTGATAATGACGACGATTACTCGGAAAGTGCCATCAAAACTCGCCAGGAATTTGTCGAAGATTTTTCCGGTGCAAAATTTGAGCACCTCAAGCATTACTCGTTTGACCCGCATATTTTAGCCGGAAATATCGAACATTTTACCGGCGTCGCGCAAATTCCGATCGGTTTTGCCGGTCCGCTCAAAGTCAATGGCGAATTTGCCGTCGGCGACTTCATGATTCCGATGGCCACCACCGAGGGAACTCTGGTGGCTTCGTATAATCGCGGTATCAAGGTTTTGAACCTGTCGGGCGGCGTCAAATGCACGGTCGTGGCGGATGCCATGCAGCGAGCTCCGGTGTTTGTTTTTGAGGATGCCCGCGAGGGGCGAAAATTTGTCAGTTGGGTGTTGGATAATTTCAATATAATCAAAGAACAGGCGGAAGCAACTTCGAGCATAGCCAAATTAAAGGACATTGATCATTACACAGCCAACAAATTTGTCTATCTCAGATTTAATTACACGACCGGCGATGCCGCCGGGCAAAATATGGTCGGGCGGGCGACTTTTGCCGCTTGCAGCTGGATCATTGATATTTACGAAACAGATAAAATCAAACATTTTTATCTCGAATCCAATTTTGCCACCGACAAAAAAGCTTCGCAGGTCAACATTATGCGGACTCGCGGCAAACGGGTGACGGCCGAATGTGTAGTGCCGAGAAATGTTTTGATCGAACATATGCGGGTTGAACCCGAATCATTGGTTTATCATTCGGGCGTCGCCAATGTCGGTTCATTTCTCTCAGGCGCAAACAATAACGGCGCCCATTCTGCCAACGGCATCACGGCCATGTTCATTGCCACCGGTCAAGATGTCGCGAATGTCTCGGAAAGTTCGGCCGGCATCATTTATTCTGAGCTGACCCCCGAAAAAGATTTGTATATTTCGATCACCGTGCCGTCATTGATTGTCGCCACTCACGGCGGCGGAACAGGTCTCGCCACCCAACGCGAATGTCTGGAAATACTCGGTTGTGTCGGGCGCGGCACGGTCAATAAATTTGCCGAAATTGTCGCGGGTGTGGTTCTCGCCGGCGAAATTTCTCTGGCTTCAGCGATTTCGAGTTCCGATTGGGTTTCGTCGCATGAAAAATATGGGCGGAATCGGTAACTCAAGCCAAAAAATCAAATATCGCGTCAGCTGAGTCGGTAATTTAAGATTTAATAGAAACTGAGAACTTCGGGCATTTTTTTAATAAACATCAAGAAAAAACGGCTTCCTGAAATTTAATGGAAACCGTTTCTATTGCCTAGGGACGGAGTCGAACCGTCATGGGATTGCTCCCGCCAGATTTTGAGTCTGGTGCGTATACCAATTTCGCCACCCAGGCGCGAATAATGAATATAAAACTCTTTAGGTTGGGTAGTCAAATGTTAAAGGTAAAATTTAACTGCTGATTGCCAAAATTAGCTTATTTTTGCTAATTTTAGGGTGCAATGAGATATCAATATTTTTTGCCGGTTATCACTTTTAGTCAGTCTTTCCGTTGTTTTAATTTTTCTCGGGCTGGGTTCATACTGTTTGTAGGCCCACTCCGGAAACCTTAATTTGATGACAATTAAAAGTGACAAAAAAATTCCAATTATTCCGGGCCGGGGACTGGTGACGGCAATGTCCAATAGACTGCGATTGGATTATTTACATTCGCATTCAATACCGACCGGAGAGATTTCAAAAACAGACCTTGATATTCAAAACATTCAAAAAAACATTGAATCGTATATTGGAACCGTTGAAATACCTTTAGGGATAGTCGGCCCGCTTTTGTTTAAGCAAGATGAAGAGAAGGAAGAGTTGGTGTACACTGCGGCCGGAACTCTGGAAGGTGCGCTGGTCGCAAGTATGAACCGGGGAGCAAAAGCGATTAGTTTAAGCGGCGGCTTTACCGCCAATGTCCTTTGGCAAAAAATGACCCGTGCACCTCTTTTTATTTTTGAAGAAGAGAAAGACATACTGATTTTCGAGTCATTTATTAAACTCAATTTTAGTGAAATAAAAAAGAAAGCCGAAGGTTATTCCAATCATGCTAAATTATTGGAGCTCGATTGTATCTCATTTGATAATGTTGTCCATGTAAAATTTACCTACACTACCGGCGATGCTTCCGGTCAAAATATGACGACGACTTGTACCTGGCACGCGATGATCTTTATCGTTGATAAATTTACCAGGGATACCGGCATTGAGCTCAAAGATTGGATTCTGGAAGGAAATGGATCGTCCGATAAAAAGGTTTCCAATTATTCAACTGCCAAAGGGAGAGGAGTCAATGTCACGGCGGAGTGTTTTCTGACCGAAAAAGTGATGAACGAAGTCCTCAGAACCAGTTCCCAAAAGATGCTGCAAGCATTTTCACCATCTATCAAACTTGCACAAATAGACGGAATGTTTGGTTACAACATAAATGTCGCCAATGCGGTGGCCGCCATCTTTGTGGCGACCGGTCAGGACCTGGCTTGTATCCACGAATCAAGTGTCGGAATCCTGACTCTCTGCCCCGCCGAAGACGGCCTACAGATTAGTCTGAACTTACCCAATCTGGTCATCGGAACCGTCGGCGGCGGAACTCACTTAAACAAACAATCAGAAGGGTTAAAGATCTTAAAGTGTCAGGGGAATGGAAAAATAAAGAGGTTTGCAAAACTCATCGCCGGTTTTGCAATGAGTCTCGAAATTTCTACCTATGCCGCCATTGTGAGCGGGGAATTTGCTAAAGCCCATGAAAAATTAGGCCGAAATAAACCCGTCAACTGGTTATTGCGCAATGAGTTAACCGGCGCGTTTTTAGCAAATTGTGTGAACCATTTTGATCAAAAAATTATCTCCATTGAACTCAAAGAAAATGAGTTTTTAGAAAACGGGATTCTTACTCAGATCGCCAAAAAAGTTAGTAAAAAATTAATCGGTTTTGAAACTTTAGTCTTAACCTATCAAGACGCAGCGGAGCGGATGGTTGAAAAAACGGTATTGTTAAAATCAAAACCCTTAGATCAGGAAGTTATTAAAGGACTCCATGTGCTTGGGGCCTCGATCGATCCGGAATTATCGGATCTCATCAAAAAATATCGTCATCAGCTGGAATATGAAAATTGTCATTTCAAGGAAACCGAGGTTTATCGCTTTTTGAATAATCATAACGCAACCTATATCCCCCGGTTTTACGGTGAATACACCAACGAAAAGCGGGAGATTTTTCTCTTTGTAATTGAATATCTCGATCCGGCCCGGTTATCTTTATTTAATTCTGAAAATTCCCCTGAAAAATGGACTCCAATTCAAATCGAGGAGGCAATCAAAACGGCGCAGCAATTTCACAGCCTTTTCAAAGACAAAGGGATGATCGAGGATGACTTGAAGTTTGTCAAAAAGGAATTTGAGCCGTGGAAGTCAAATCAGCTTTACAATAAGCTTATCTCTTTATTGATTGCCGAAGAAAAAGATTCATTCAGAAAAGCGGAATTAGAGAGTTTATTGGACGCCGCCCTCCGGCTGGAAAAATTAAAGGAGAAACTCACCGTCCGGAAAACCATCGTCCATCATGATTATAATCCAAGAAATATAGCCGTTCGCCAAACCGGAGAATTAGCCGTTTACGATTGGGAACTGGCGCTGATAAATTATCCGCACCGGGACATTATTGAATTCCTGAGCTTTGTCTTAAAAGAAGATTTTACCAAAAAAGAGTTGCTGAAATACCTTGAATTTCATTATCAATTAAACGTTGGTGAAAACCCCTCCCGTTCTGATTGGTATTATACTTATCAATACGCGATTATCGAGTTTATTGTGACGCGGGTGGCGTTTTATGAAGTCGCCGGGATCGTGGTTAAATACGATTTTTCAAAACGTATTCTTAATAACGCACTCAAAATGCTCCGTCTTTTAAGTTCAGATAATTGAACCAAAGGGAGAGGTTGAAAACTCTTTGCCGACGTTCCCTTGTTGTGATTGATTAATTTCTGATTGATGGAAACCGCAACCTTTGACTTTAACTAAATGACTGAATTTTTCACACATCTTTTGATCGTACTGGTGCCGTTGATAATCACCAGTACTTTTCATATGGTAGTGGTCAAAAAAAAATGGCTGGCAGTTTTAGAAATTCCTATTTGGCTCAAAGGGTTCGGTGAAAACAAGACCTGGAGAGCTGTTTTTTTTGTCCCCCCGGCCAATGGCCTATGCTTGTGGACGATTTCTTTCGTCTGCGGATTGCAAGTGGCTTATCCATTCTTATTGGGTTCTATCTTAGGACTAAGTTATTTACTCTTCGAATTGCCCAACTCGTTTTTGAAACGCCGAGTGGGGATTACGCCGGGGAGTCATCATCATCAACACAAATATTTGTTTTATCTGCTCGATAAAACAGATTCCGCGTTAGGGGTCACTCTGACATATTTTATAATTACCGGGATCACCCTGAAAATGGCTCTGGCTTTGTTTCTGATCAATAGCTTGATGCACGGCGTGATAGCTTTTTTATTACTTAAATTAAAACTTAAATCCAGTTTCTGATGTATATTGTTCCGCTGCATAATTTAATCGAGGCCAGTCTGTATGGGGCCAAAGCCGCTCATCTTTCAAAAATGAAAAGAGTAGGGTTTCCGATACCGGATGGATTTGCGATTTCAGCGGCCGCCTTTTTTTCTTTTTTTATTGCAAAATCCGACATGACTGATTTGATCACGGAAATCAAATCAGAATTAAAACGGGTCGGGGCCAAAAAATACATGGTGAGAAGCTCGGCTATTGGTGAAGATTCTGTTGAAAATTCATTTGCCGGACAGTTGGATTCCTTTATTTCATCCGACAAAGAATCTGAGATCATTGCACACCTTCAAAAATGCTGGGCCTCGTATGACAAAGAAAATGTGAGGGTTTATGAAAAGCACAGCGGAAAGAAACTCAATGGGATGGGAGTGGTTATTCAGCAATTGATCGAACCGGATTTTGCAGGGGTTATTTTTACCCGTTCGCATTTGAAAACGGGGCAAATGCTGGTTGAATATGTCGAGGGACACGGGGAAAAACTGGTGTCCGGAGAGATGACCCCGAGGAGTTTTCATTATTCAAGTACAGAATCCGTCCCGGACAAAGATTACTTGCCAGAGTTAAAAAAGGGATTAGCTATCGCCGAACAGATTGAACAATTTTACGGTTCACCCACCGATATTGAATGGGCTCTCAAAGAAGGAGTTTTTTATGTAGTTCAGGCGAGGCCCATTACGTCTAAAATAAAAGAAAAGGAAGTGTATTGGTCGAATACCAATGTCAATGAAAATTACCCCGATCCTCTTTCGCCGCTTTTATATTCCATTGCACGTGAAGCGTATTATCATTATTTTAAGAATTTATCTAAGTTATTTCGAGTTTCGGCTGAAGAAATCAGAAGACTGGAACCGGCGTATGCCAACGTTATCGGGGTCTTTGGCTGCAAGATGTATTACAACATGAGCAGTATCCACGAAATTTTATCCGCGTCGCCATTCGCCGAATTACTGATTAAGTCCTTTGATAACTTTGTCGGTTATTCGGCAGAAAGCAAAAGTATCCGAAAGGATTCCGGAATTAGATCAAAACTATCTTTTATCAAAGAATTTATTAGCTTAAATCTTACTTTGGAAATAAACGTGGTTGAATTCGAACAGATGGCAGATGACTATAGCCGGCAGTTAAAAACCGCAATAGTCACCGAAGACCTTCGATCGTCTTTTCACGGTTTTATCGAAACCCGGATGCACAGTTGGTATCGGGCTTCGCTGGCCGACTTTTTTGCGATGACTTATCATGGGTTATTAGGAAAATTCTGTTCCAAATATTATGGCGACGAGGCACCCGGTATTCAGAACAAACTCATTCAGGCCATCCCCGGCTTGATTAGTACCGGGCCCATCATTGAAATGTATGATCTGATCGGGAAAATCCGAAACGACCGGGAAGCCTCTCAAAGTTTTACCAGTTTAGGTCCTCAGGAATTTTTGATTTGGCTCGAAAACAATAATTCTTCTAGCAAAATCTTGAAGGCTATCTATTCCTATTTGGAAAACTGGGGTTTTCGTTGTTCGGGAGAACTCATGTTAACCTCCGAAAATTACCTCGAAAAACCCGAGAGTTTCATCGCACTTTTGCAACAATACGAAAAATTGCCGAACCAAAATCCTGAGAAGATCATTCAAGAGAAATTTCTGGAAGCCGGCACCGCCAAAAAAGACTTTACAAAAAAAATTCTTAGCCGATACCGCTGGTTTTTACCAAAGGGTTGGCTGCAAATCGGACTCCTGAATTTTTTCGTCAAAAGAGCCAGTCAGGGCATTGCTTCCCGGGAAAGAGTGAGGCTTAAACAAGCTCTTTTGTATTTTAGGTTCAAGCAGGTCCTGCAAAAAATTGAAAAGGAGTTTATCAAAAAAGGCTTACTGAAAAACGAAGGTGATATTTTGTTCTTGACCTATCCGGAGATTTCCGAACATCTGAGCGCTTCATCAATGTTGTTTAAAATTACGCCTCAAATTATTGAAGAAAGGAAAACCGAATTTTTACGGGCTTCTGAGCTAAATTATCCTGATGAATTTTATACGAACCGAGGAATAAATAGCGCCCCGGCTGAAGTAACACAAAAAAGTAAACTCTCCGGAAAAGAAGGTTCTCTCAAAGGGATGTGCGCTTGCGGCGGTCTGATTGAGGGCCGGGCCAAAGTCTTATCCACCGTGTTGGAAGCCGGAAAATTGGAAAAAGGGGACATTTTAGTGACCCGGCAAACGGATCCGGGATGGGTGGTCGTGTTCCCTTTAATCAGCGGATTGATTGTGGAGCGAGGAGGCATGCTTTCGCACGGGGCAATTGTTTCAAGAGAATTTGGGATACCCGCCATCGTCGGGGTCGAGTCGGCTACAACCCTTATCAAAGACGGCGACCGGATCATCTTAAATGCCAACACCGGCGAAATTACGATTTGTGAATAACGTCTTGATCACCTACCTCGAACAAAGAATTCAACCCCTGCGGTTGATGGCGCTGGGAATTTTTATTTTCTTATTTAGCCGTCCCGCTCCTGAGTTTAAGGGTAGTTCTTTTTTATCCTTTGTTTTACTGATGGCTTTTTTATTGGTTTTTCGTTTATACGATGATCTGATGCAAGCCGATAATGATCGGGGGAAACCCGATCGGAGTTATACCGAGCCGGTCGCGAGAAAAATACTTTTTTATTATTTAATTTGTTTTTTCTGCCTGTTATTGGGTCTTGCATTTTATATTTCTAACTACCCGGCTGCTTTTTTGCTCTGTTTTATCGCCGTCAATCACCTGCTGTATTTATTGTTTATCACCAGTAAAACCGGCGCCGGTTTGCTTCCGCTATTAAAATATCCTTTTGTTTTCGTTCTGCTTCAGGTTTCTGATTTTTCAGCCTTTACCATTAATGAACCTACTGTCTTTCCCGCACTGGCATTGTTTTTGGCTTTTGTTGCTTTCGAAAGTATGGAAGACAAAACATTTCCGATCCCGATAAAATATTCCTATTTTTTGCAGGTGCTTTCTTTTACTCTGATTCTGGCGGGGAAGGTAAACGGTCTCAGTATCCTTACTTTTTTCCTTTGGTTGGCTTTGTCTTTAGTTTGGAATTTCTTTAAGATGAAGGCCTATCCCTATCTATACCTGTTGTTTTTTTTAGTTTTTAGAATACTTATTGATCAATTATGATGTTTAATCCTTCCGAAAGAATTCAGGAATTAGGAAATCCCGCCCATTTTCAGTATGAGTCGGTTAATTGTTATCTTTGCGGAAAAAACGAATGCTCTGAATTTCTGATCGGCGAGGAGGACTTAACCGGAAAAGATGGAAAATTTCTTTACGTCAAATGTAATAACTGCGGTTTGGTTTATCAAACCCCCCGTTTAAGTATTGATGCGATCAAAGAATATTATGACAGCGAATATCTGGCCCATCGAAAGAAAAAAGATTGGGGATTCTTAACCCCTTTGTATGAATGGGCGATGAACAAACTCGACCGTGATAAAGAGAAAATAGTGAAAAAATATTTTCCGGTAAACGAAGATACCCGGTTACTGGATGTTGGTTGTGCGGTCGGAACTTTTCTGTTGTATATGAACGAAAAGTATCAATGTAAAATTTCCGGCGTTGATTTTAAGGAAGACTTAGATTATCCCGGTTTTGATAAAATTGACTTTCACCAGGGCGTTTTTTACGATCAAAAATTTGCGGCCGAATCAATAGACCTCGTCACCATGTGGCATTTTTTTGAGCACGATTATGATCCCGTGAAGAGCCTCGGGGTGGCCAGAAAAATTTTAACCGCAGACGGCAAACTAATTATTGAAGTGCCTCGTCTGGACTCCTTAACCTTTAAATTATTCAAAAATAAATGGCCCGGTGTTCAGGCACCACAGCACACCGCCCTCTATTCAAAAAAAACCCTGGTTGAAATTCTGGAAAAAAATGGGTTTGAAATTGAAGCCTATTTACCATTTGGGGCGTTTCCGCCCTACTTTTACATTTTTACCGGAACGTATTTTAAGTTTATAGGCAAAGGGCTGAATCTCGACCGAATTATTATCCCTTATTTCTTGGGACAATTTTTGTTGTTTCCGATTCTACTTTTTAAGAATTATCTCAACCTTTCGATGCAAACTATTGTATGCAGAAAAAATTAAAGTATATCTATCATTTTTCGGTCGGGTTATTACTGCTGACGACGCTGGGGGTTACGGCCCTTTCGCTGCGAATTATTTCGCTCGGACTGTTGACGGACTTTAATCGGAAATATTTCGTCCCCATGTTTTCGCAAGCCATTCTCTATTCTCTCGGAATAACTCTGGAAAATGAGGTAAAACTCGAAGAACCGGATCGTCCGCATTTTTATACTTTTAATCACAACTCACACTTGGACGCTTTTATCCTGATGTGTCTCGGTCTGACAAATACCCGGTTCCTGATGAGCGAAAAAACGCTTCATTACCTTCCTGCGACCTTGGCCGCTTTAGCGATTGGCGTTTTGTATATTCCAACCAAACCAAATAAAGAACGGCGGCTTAAATTTTTCATGAGATTGGCCGAACGAATAAAAAAGGAAAAAGTCAGCATCGCCGGATCTTCCGAAGGCACCGGCGGCGAATTTAATACCATCAATCAATTTAACCGTGGAGTGTATCATATGGCGCTCGTATCAGGAATGCCGATCGTCGCCATTTTCATTTACACTCCGGTCGAATCAAATCCGTCCACCGATTTCAGACCGATCAAAAAAGGCACCGTTCGAATGGAACTCCTTGACATTATTCCAACCACCGATTGGAAATTGGAAAATCTGGACAGCCATATCGAAGAAGTAAGAAATATGTATGTGGAAAAATTTAATTCCTTCGGGGAAGCAAAAGCAGAATGACGAAGCCTGATCTCAAAAGAAATAATCTGAAAGCCTTGGCTTTTTTAGCTGTTCCCTTGATCTTAGCGGGTTCAGCCGCGTATCTGTTAACGCTCAACAGTCTCGTTTGGTATTGGCCGGGGACTCTGCTGCTTTCCTTTTTCTTTGCCCAAACCTTTATTCTGCTGCACGAATGCGGACATTTGAATTATTTTGAAAATCGCATAACCAACAAAATTTTCGGCCACGTTTTCGGTTTATTGACCGGTATTCCCTTTTATAATTGGCAGCAAATACATAACCTTCATCACAAATGGACGGGTTGGCGCGACCTGGATCCGACCACCGAAAAGACGGCAAAACCGGTCACTTCAAAAATTACCCGATTCATCGTCAACCTTTGCTGGTGGCTTTTTATTCCTCTTTTTTATTTGAGCTATCAACTGAGTAATTACTGGAATCTATTTAAGATAAAACGGTTTGTCCCGGCAAATGTCTTAAATCTGGCGTTGATAAATGTGACGCTCTACTTTTTGTTTTATGTGGTGGTTTTTTATCTCTTTTCAACCTTTATCCTTCAATACATCTTACCGGCTTTTATTTTAAGTTTGGTGTGGAAAGAACTCTTAATTATGACTCAACACACTCATCTCGAAATCCCAGTTTCTGAGGGGAAAGACGTGAAACCCATCTCGTATCTGGAACAGGTCAAATACACCCGGAGTTTTTATACTGCAACCTTTATTGCCCGTTACTTTTTATTCAATTTTAATTTACACGAAGTCCACCACGCCTATCCCGGATTACCCGCTTATTGCCTGGACAAAATTGATCTGGAGATCCCCAGAAAACCTAAATTTTCAGAATGGCTGATCAAGGCAAAATCTATGAAAGGTGCGGATTACATTTTCAAAACCTCCAAAGATACTGGAAAAATATTCTGAATTGATGCTGATTTATCGCGCAAAATTCTCCGCCAAGATCTTGTCCAAAGTCGCTACCAGCAAATCCGCATTTTCTTCATCAAAAGGCATCGGCGGTCTGATTTTGAGGACGTTATGAAACGGGCCGTCAGTGCCGAGCAAAATTCCTTTTTCTCGCATTTGGTCGGCGATAAACGAGGCTTCGGCGGCGGCCGGTTCGAGCGTTTCGCGGTCACGCACCAGTTCCACGCCTAAGAAAAGCCCTGAACCGCGGACATCGCCAATGAGTGAATAACGGTCAGCCAGCAGGCGCAAACCATCGAGCATTCTCGCTCCCGTTTGCCAGGCGTGAGCTTGTAAATTCTCTTCCAGCACAACTTTCAGAACTTCCAGACCGACCGCGCACGAAACGGGGTTTCCGCCGAAGGTACTGAAAAATTCCATTCCGTTGTCAAAAGATCCGGCGATTTCGGGGGTGGTAATGAGTGCCGCGAGCGGATGTCCGTTGCCGATCGGTTTGCCTAAAACAACAATGTCCGGCGTCACGTTTTGTGCTTGAAACCCGTAGAAATGCGTCCCGATCCGGCCGTAACCCGTTTGCACATCATCGGCAATGCACACTCCGCCCGCCGCCCGAACATATTTGTAAACGTCTGCCAAATAGCCTTTGGGAAAGAAGATTTGTCCGCCCACGCTCGGTACCGATTCGGCGATAAATCCCGAAAGACCTTTGCCGTTTCGCCGCAAATTTTCGATAATTTCGGCCACGTGCGAAGCATATTTTGCTCCGGCTTGCGGGTCATCCTTTTTATATTTGCCGCGATAAACGTCCGCCACCGGCGCAACCTGAACCCAATCGGGCGCACCGGTTCCGCCGGGGCCGTCGTGTTTGTAAGGGCTGATGTCAATCAGCGTAGTCGAATGTCCGTGATACGCGCCTTCAAGCACGATCAAATCGCGTTGTTTGGTGAATGAACGCGCCAGGCGCAAGGCAAGCTCGTTGGCTTCGCTGGCGGAATTAAGAAAGTAGCAGACGCTCAAAGATTCAGGCAAAGTTGAACAGAGCAATGTCGCCAAACAGTTAATATTGTCGTGCAAATAACGGGTGTTGGTGTTCAAAACGCTTGCCTGTTCAGTCAAAACTTTAACGACTCGCGGATGACAATGCCCAACGTGCGGGACGTTATTGTAAGCATCCAAATAACGCCGACCATCTTCATCGTAAAGATATTGCTGCCAGCCCCGGACGATTTTGACCGGCTTTTTGTAGGCAATACTCAAATTTCGTCCGATATACTTTTTGCGTTGTTTGAGAGTTTCGTCCCAGTTTGGGGATTTTGGCGGAAACCACTTTTCGGGAATGTTCAAAATCAGATTCGCGTCAGGCGAAAAGGCTTTCCAAATCTCACGCTCGCTGGCCCGTGCGACACCCGGAAAATCAAGTCCAAGTTCCAACAGATCCGTGATGATTTGAAAATGCAGATGCGGCGACCAACCGCCGTTTTCGTGCGGCTCGCCAATTACGCCAAATCGTTCGCCCTTTTTGATTTTCTGTCCGACCTGTAGCCCTTCTATTGATTTTTTTCCGAGATGTCCGTAAAGTGTGAAAAACTCGCAAGTCTCGTCAATTTGATGTTTGAGAATAATCAGATGCCCGTAATCAAGCGGTGCAGGATTGTCAGCAAAGAGGTGAACTTCGCCGTCAAGCGGAGCAAAAATCGGCTTTCCCGCGTCACAAAATAAATCAATGCCGAGATGAATCGTCCGGTTTTCGCCCGTTTCGCTGTCGGCAAAAAGTGATGAAGTGTAAATCAGGCGGGCTTCGTCATAACGACCGACCGCGATTTTGGCGTTTGACCTGTTTCTCAATTCATCAATTTTCCGGGTAAAAACTTCGGCGGTATTTTCCGTTTCGTCACCGCTCACAAACGGGCTGGCAATGCTCAGATCTAAAACGACCAGGTTCTCGTTTTGCAAATTCTCTTCGACAACCGAAGCAAAATTACCGGCATTTTCGCGCAAAAAATTGATGATTTTTTCGTTTGATTTAACGGGTTCCAGACCACCCGCGTGGCGAAAAACGGCTTCGGCAAAACACGGATGAATTTGGCTCAGTTTCGGCAAAGTTTGGCGAATCGGCTCCTGGCTAATCGCCAAATATTCGTCATCCGGACGTTGACTTTGCTGATGGGCGGCGATGTAAACACTCATGCACAAACGCAAAACAATCATTCCAAATAAAGCCTTTATTTCGATTTCATCCAGCGGAAATTCGCCGTTATAGCCTTTGACAATCTCGGCGGCAGTTTCCATTGGATTCGGCTTTTCCAAGATTGCGTAGGCAATCGCAATCGCCAAACCGCCAACAGAATAGCTATCAACCAAATCGCCAAAATCAATCACCCCAACCACGCTCTGATTACGCGAAGACAAATCATCTCCGCCGCCGACCAAAATATTGTAATCGTTCGCATCATTGTGAATGACGCTTTTTCGTAAATTCGGCAATAACGGTGCGATACTTTGCTCGTAATCGAAAACAAGTTTTTTGACCAAATCACGCAAATTTTCATCTGTGATCAACGATTCATACTGTTTGCAAACTTCCAATCCATTTGCCAAATCCCAATGAAATTCACGGTCAATCGCCGAATGGTCAAAATCCGCCAAAGCCTCATCAACCGCTGCCACCGCCCGACCTAAATCTCGCAAAAGTTCAGTCGAATGGCGTTTGAGATGGCCGAACGGAATCCCGTCCAGATACGTGACCAGCCTCACAAAATGGATTACCTCGTTTGGAGAATTGACTTCGGAAATCATTTCACCTGAAAGATTTGGCAACACAGTTTGGCACAGCGACGAGCGTTGGGCAACGTGCTTCATCGCCTCATTTTGCGCTGCCAAAAAGTTACGTTTTTCCAGCGCGTTAGCAATTTTTAAGACAAATTTTTCGCCGCCGCCGGTTTCAAGTAAAAAATTTTGATCCCGCTCGCTCGGCAACAATTTGGCGGTGGTTTGGATTCCATAAAGTTCAGCGGCTAATTTGACGGCTGAATCAATTGTAAAATCGGGCGTATGTTCGAGTAATGACATAAAAATTGAATAAGTTTCGGAAAATGTAAATTCTACTCGGCATAATCCTTTAATTCAAATTTTGTGTGGGTTTAGAATTAGATTAAACTGTTTTCTATGAAAATATCTGCGATCGTTTTTTCGCTTTTTATCTTTATTTCAACTGCCGAGGCTCAATGGCAACGCCAAAATATTGACACCAAAGCGAGTTTTCGCGGGCTTTCGGTCGTCAATCAAAACATCATTTGGGCGTCGGGGACTGGCGGAACGTTTCTAAAAACCGTTGACGGCGGAAAAAATTGGACAGTTGGCAAAGTCCCCGAAGCGGAAAAACTTGATTTTCGCGATGTCGAGGCGTTCGATGCCAATACGGCGTATCTTTTGAGCATCGGCAACGGCGAAACTTCGCGGATTTACAAAACGGTTGACGGCGGAAAAACCTGGGAAAAACAATTTCAGGCAGCCGATCAGAACATTTTCCTTGATGCCTTTGCCTTTTGGGATAGAGATCACGGGATTGCGATGGGCGACCCCGTCAATGGTTATTTTTATCTGCTTCGCACTGATGACGGCGGCAGGAAATGGTATCCGCTCACGACCGATAAAATGTTTCCGGCCAAAGATGGCGAAGCGGCTTTTGCGGCCAGCGGAACTTGTATCGTCACCCAGGGAAAATCAAATGTCTGGCTTGTTTCGGGCGGAAAAGCGGCCCGGGTTCATTATTCGGTCAATCGCGGCAACAGTTGGATCGCCACAGATGCGCCCATCGTCAGCGGCGCTGATTCGCAGGGAATTTTTTCGATCGCGATGTTTAATGCGATGAGCGGATTAATTCTCGGAGGTGATTACCAAAAACCGAATGAGACCTTTGCCAATCTTGCATTTTCGAGCGACGGCGGAAGATCCTGGAAAGAATCAAAAGGCCTTGACGGATTTCGCTCGGCGGCAACGTATGTAAATGGAAAAACGATAATCGCAGTTGGGTCAAGCGGCTCTGATATTTCCAGAGACGGCGGGAAAACCTGGGTAAATATAGACAAAGCAAGTTACAATGCCCTCCAATCGAAAGGTAAAACTGCGATTTGGGCAGTCGGGGCCAATGGGTTGGTGGCAAAATTTTTAATTACGAATTACGAATTACGAATTACGAAATAATCGTAAGCACCAATGCACAAGTAACAATGCACAATGGACAATGAAGAAAAATTAAGTTAATTGCTATTGTAATTGATAATTGAGAATTCATAACTCGTCAATGATCGCCCGTAATTCGTAATTTGAAATTCGTAATTGATCATTCGTAATTCGTAATTGATCATTCGTAATTCGTAATTGATCATTCGTAATTCGTAATTCGTAATTTTCCTTTTCAAAAGACCTTCTGATATGATTTCCCCGATTTGTAGATAAATTTGGAGTTGAGTATATGAAATTTCTTTTTGCATCCGGCCTGTTTTTCTTCGCGCTTTCGTTTTGTAACATCACCGACCGATTTATCGGAAAAACCGGTGAGCCGCAGAGTAGTAATGCAAATAAAACAACCGAGGCCAACAGTTCGCCCAACGCTGGCGGTGGTGAAGTCGCGGAAAAATACAGTCTAACTCCTGCACAATCAACCATTTTGAATAACGGAAAGGAAATGAAATGGGATGAGCAAGGGATGTCGTGGACACTTCCTGCGGGCTGGAAAAAAACCCAGGCTGAACCAAACAGTCTGCTTTACTCATCGCCGGACGGAGCATTTTTGATCGTTTCGATTTCGCCGATGGGCGCAGATTTTCCGACGGAAATTAGCCTTAAGGCGCAATATGACGGTTCAATCACGCGCCAAAAGAATGGTGAACTGGAAAAATTGCGATATTTGGAATTAGACGGTATCAAAGGGGTTGAATTTATCGAAACGATGCTCAAAGGCAAAGATGATCCCCGCCGTCAGCAATGGATCGCCTTTCGCAAATATGCCGGGCAATCGCAGATGGTCAATGTCATGCTCTCGACCAAAGGCGGCAGTTTTGACAAACAACGCGATATTTTTGCCTCCATTATGTCTTCGACCAAAATGGCGAGATAATTGAAAAACACCACAGTTAAAATGTATCCGATTGGGTGAAACAATATTGCCAACTCGACAAGTTCCAACAATTTATGCCAAAATTTAGTTAAATTTTACAAGAATTTATCAAAACAATTTATTAGAGAGGATTTTTATGCCAGAAGAAACAGCGACTGCCGAAGCAATTGAAACAGTCACCGAAACCGCCGAAACAATCGAAACAGTCACCGAAACCGCCGAAGCTGCAGTAGAGGTCGAAGATATTTCGTATCACGCAGTCGAAAAAGAAGGATCTGTCACCGCCATTTGGGAAATGCAGGGGCCGAAACATATCCGCACCATTAACCCGCGTTCCAGCGAAGGCAAACAAATTTTAGCCCTTTTTGAAACCGCCGGCTAAAAACACATAGGCAGAGTGGCAGTCGGCAACTATTTGTTTTCTCTGCCATCTGCTACTGCAACTACGCTTTAAACGAACCCCAGTCGCCCCAAATCGCAAAAGTCGCCCCAACCGTTTGTAAATTTACAAATAAAGTTTTCCCGTCTTTGGAAAAAACCGAGCCGGCAAACTCGCTTGATTCAAGTTTTGGAGTGATATTTCGAGCGAAATCGGCAAGTTTTCCGTCGCTGGTCAGAATTCGCATATAATTGACCGGCTGTCCTCCAACCTCGGCGTAATCGCTGTCTTCACAAATAAACAGCAAATTATTTTTCGGATGCAGACAAATATTGTCCGGCATATCCAAAACCTGACGGCTTGGCGATTCAAACAGCAGCGTCAGACGCCCTTCGTCTTTTTTTATCGGCTCATAAAGAAAAATTTGCCCGGCTTTGGCGCCGCCGCCGCTGGTCGAATCAAAATACATCCGGCCCTGGTTATCCGCCCAGAGTCCTTCGAGACGGGCAAAGGTCGCCGCACCTTTGCTTAAACCTTCTTTATAAACGGCCGAAGGATCAAAATCCGCTTCGACCGGATCCGGTTTTTCGATCGTCACCCAGTTTGCCGTCCAGTTCATTCCCGCTTTTTGTCCGGTGCGGGTGTCAAAAGCATCTTTGTCCTTTATTTTCAAGATCTGCAAAATCCCGCCCTCGGCCAGACGCTTATTTTTTTTCGGCAAAAACCGATAAAATCCGGCGGTAGTGGCATCTTCGGTCAAATAGACGACACCCGTTTTTCGGTCAACTGCAATAGCTTCGTGGACGAACCGTCCCATTTCTTTGAGCGGAACCGGCGTCATCGAATTATTGGCCGAAGCAAAAACCTCGAAACAATAGCCGTGCGGACGATTGAAACCGCCCGTTTGAACGCCTTTGCTGTTGACCCGGATATTTTGTCCGAGCGTTGTTTCTTCGCACGAAATCCAACTGCCCCAGGGGGTCGGACCTCCGGCACAATTGACCAGCGTTCCACTCAATGAAACAAAATCACGGACAATTTCACGCGTTTTCGGGTTGATAATCATCGTTGTGGTGCCGCCGCCCGCCATTTCATCGTATGGATTTGGCCCGATCGGCGAGCCGGTAATCGGCTTACTGCCATTGGTAATTTCATGATTCCGGATAATTCGCAGTTCATTCCCAACTTGAAAGGTCGCCATTCCGTCGTGTCTGCGGGGCGTCTGAATACCATCCGACATCGGAGTGCCGGCTTTCCCGATCACGTTGTATTCAAATCCTTTTGGGAGAGCCAGAAAAATTTCGCCGGTATTTTTAGTCGCCGCCGGCAGAAGCTCGCCAAAACCGAAGGATCTGAGTTCGGCAAAACTGCCTGTTTCGGCAAAAGTTTCGACCCGTTTCGCAAAACTCCCACAGGCCAAACCTAAGCCAGTTGAAGTTAAACCCAAATTCCATAAAAAGTTACGTCTGTCCATAAGATTTCCCCCGCAAATATTTTGATTCGCGCTCGTTCATATCATTATAAACTTTTTGGAGTTGGAAACAATCAAATGAAACTTAAATTTATGTTAGCGATCTATCTAGGAATTTTTCTCTTTTCGGGCGTCGCCGAGGCGCAAAACGATTTCAATTCATTTTGGAAGAAATTTAAAACAGCCGTCGTCAAGGGAAACAAAAACGCCGTGGCCGGGATGACCAAATTTCCGCTTTCGATGCCCTACGGTGTAAAAACCGTCCGAACTAAAGCCGAATTTATCCGCCGTTACAACCGCATCCTGAATCTGGAAGCCAATGCCGGACGGTGTTTCCAAATTACCGCCCCTGAAAAGGACGGAAAACGTTACAGCGTCAATTGCACTTTCAAACAATTGCCCGAAAGCGACACAAACCGTCCGATTTATTACTATTTTGAAAAGACAAAAACGGGCTGGATGTTTGCCAGTCTGGACAATATCAACGAATGATTTGATGGAGCAGTGGCAGTGGCAGTGGCAGTGACAGTTAAATCGTAGTTTTTTGGTCTTGCTTCATTTTGAATTTTGAGTTCACAAAACATCTTGTCGAGCTGAACCTTCAATTTCCAAAATCAAATCGGCACCGTAACATTTAGCCGGAGTTTGAAATCCGGGGCAGAAATTTTCGTCCAAAATCTTTTCCGCTATTTTTAGAGCCGCGAGGGCTGTCAAAGTATAGCCCTCGACGCCTTGCTGTCGCGCTTCAACCCGATTTCCGTCGTTGTCCGAAGCTTGCCCCCAGAGCAGAGTTTTGCCCTGTTTGCGTTCTTTGTCCGAGGGGCCGCCGGGCGGAATTTTTGACAGTAAATAATTTTGCAACGGCTTGGTCGCCAAAAGCCAACCAAGGTAGCGGCTCAGTTTGAGCAATTTGATTTGCGCCGCCGGGACAACCGCAAAAACTTCGATATTCGGAATCCCGGTTGAATAAAAGGCCGTCGAAACATCGCCCCACGGAATGGTGACCCCAATTTTTTTGACTTCGCCGAAATCAATTTCACGGGTTTTGTAACCGGCCGGAACGCTGGTAATTTCCCCGTTTTGACGAATTGCGCCGCCTTTGCCGATATTCATCGTCATGGTGGCCTGAGTGCCGTGCGAGATGCGCCCAAGTCCGTAAAAAGCAAGGGTTAAATTAGTAGCGGACGGAAGCCGGTTTTTGAGGTGTTTGGCCAAACAATCCGACGGCACCACATCAAAACCGACACCCGACATTATCATCACTTTTGCGTCCTTTGCTTTTTGGTCAAAACCCGCCATTTGTTCAAACACCGCTATTTCACCGGTGATGTCGAGATAATGCCGGCCGGTTCGCAAACAAGCCTCGACCATTTTGGGGGAAGTGATCGAAAAAGGCCCGGCGCAATGCAAAACAAAAGCCGTTTCGCGTAAGGCGGACTCAAGTTTTTCGGTTTCATCGAGCGCGAAAACGCGAAACTCCAGATCGTATGGTCTGGCTAATTTTTCAATTTTGGCGGCATTTCTTCCGGCTAGAATCGGCTTTAGACCGCGCTCCACAGCAAATCGCACAATCAATTCGCCGGTGTAGCCGTTAGCTCCGTAAATTAAGAAATTATTAGACATTTTCTTTTTTGTAGGTGCCGAAAACTAATCCAATCTTTCGAAAATACCGGCCGCCCCCATCCCGCCGCCGACACACATCGTGACCATTCCGAAACGTCCTCCGGTGCGCTTGAGTTCCTGCAAGACGGTCGCGGTTAATTTCGCGCCGGTGCATCCGAGCGGATGCCCGAGAGCGACTGCCCCACCGTTGACATTAACTTTGGCCGGATTCATTTCCAACACTTTCATAACCGAAAGCCCCTGCGCGGCAAATGCCTCGTTTAACTCGAAAAGGTCAATGTCCTCGAGAGTTAAACCCGCCATTTTGAGCGCCTTTGGAATCGCATAGACCGGACCAATGCCCATCTCTTCGGGCAAACATCCGGCTGTCGCAAAAGAAACAAAACGAGCCAGGGGTTTCAATCCCAACTCATTTGCTTTGTCCAACGACATCACGACGCAGGCCGCGGCGCCGTCCGACATCTGCGAGGAATTCCCGGCCGTGACCGTTCCTTTGGCGTGAAAAGCCGGTTTTAATTTCGCTAATCCTTCAATATTGGCATCCATTCTGACGCCTTCGTCCGTCTCAAAAACAACCTCTTTGCGCAGCACCCGACCTTTGGCGTCCAATTCATCCACCAAAATATTCATCGGCACGATCTCATCTTTGAACTTACCGGTCCTGATTGCGGCAGCCGCCTTCAAATGTGACTGGAGCGAAAATTCGTCCGCCTGCTCGCGGGTAATTTCGTATTTCCTGGCCAAATTTTCCGCCGTCAACCCCATATTCAGATAATAATCGGGATAAGTTTCGGCTAAATTCGGATTCGGCCGGAATCCGTTTCCGCCCATCGGAATCATTGACATCGTTTCGAGTCCGCCGGCAATAATAACTTCCGCGCCGCCGGTTCTGATCCTATCCGCCGCTAACGCAATCGTTTGCAAACCTGACGAACAATACCGATTAACCGTCATTGCGGAAATTTCGACCGGTAATCCTGCCAAAATCGCCGACGTCCGGGCGACATTCATTCCTTGTTGTGCTTCGGGAAACGCACAGCCCATAATTACGTCATCAATCTCGCCGACGTTCAAACCCTCGACGCGATTAACAGCTTCTTTAATGGCCGTTGCGCCCAAATCATCCGGGCGAGTATATTTCAAAGTTCCCTTTGGCGCTTTTCCGACTGCCGTCCGCACGGCTGATACGATAACTGCTTCTTTCATAATGTTTTCCTTTTGCTATTGATTCATTGATTCATTGAGTCACTTTCAACCCGACGATGGGAAATGAATTAATGAATCAATAAGAAAAATGAGTGAATGCTCATTCATTTTAAAAATATACTAGAAAGACAAGAATATTGCCAATGAAATTGGCGAGATTTTGAACTAATCTTCGTCGTAATATTTGTCAGGTTCGTCAATTTTCCCACCGGCGAGATGACATAAACGGCGAAAATTCGGAAGCGTTGCCAGCCAGGCGTCTTCCCCTGCAACTTCAATGATGTTTGCTTTCACTTTTGAGCGATTCACTAACTCTTTTTGTCGCAACAAGAACACGATGTCATCATAATCTTTTTGCCTGCCGGCGAACATTTTTAGAATGACCAACCATTCGGGTAAAATGAGTTTGTAACCTTTCGGCATTGCAATCGCATCTGCCAAAGCTGCCTTGTAATATTTGGCATAACCGTCATTACGAACAATCCAATCAATCGCAACTTTATATTTGCCGATTTCAATAATGTAATTGCTTCCGCCAAAAGTCAGCGGTGCGTTTGCTTTCAATGAAAGATAGTTTGAGGCAATAATATCAACGTCTTTGGTTAAACGGGGCGAGCCATAAAGATACATCGCCATTCCACCAACTAACGCCCAGTCAATATTTTCGGCAGCGGCGGTCTTGCCAATTTCGAGCGAGGCTTCGAGCCCCGTATCTGTTGAAATAGTTGGCTTTTCGATATTCTTCTCAACTCTCTCAATAATTTCGTAGTTGCTCATCTTAATCCATTCTCACCAAATTGATTTCCTCTGGACGAGCCACCACTACCGACACATTTTCGACGTCTACGTTATCGGCGTCCAGTCCGTAGGCCGCATCTTCGCTGATGCTGAACCAACGGCGAATGATGTAATATGACCGCATAATGAAATTTTGTCCGGCCGGTAATTCATTTTCGTAACTCAAAAATGAACGGAGCAGAACAAAGCGAATATCGCCGCGAATATTGTATTTTTTGAGTGCCGGATGGCGGCTGGTCATTTCGACCTCGTTGTTTTTGACGAGGTCTTCGAGCGCGAGTTCAAAGAAATAATTGATGCGCGGTTCAATCCTAAACCCGAGCGTAAAGGTAATAAAGTAAACATCTTCCTTGGCCAGAGTTTCAACTTTATATTTGGTGGTAAAAGGGTGATCATCCGTTTTGATATGGACAAACCAATAAACATCGGCGCGTTTTGGAGTTTTTTCCAAAATTGATTCAATTGTTTCGCGCTCAAGCTTTTTAGGTGAATCCGAAGCTGTCAAATAGACCAAATGAGTCGAATATTGCGGAATTGATTTATCATTGCTCAATTCTTTCAGTGTCCCCAAAAATTCATCTGTTTTTTCCCAAACCGTCAGTGTTTTACGCAGTTGCCGCCCTTTATACCAAACCCACATCACGCTAAAAATCAAGAATCCGACAATCACCGAAACATATCCACCGTGCGTGAATTTTTCCATATTGGCGACAAAAAAACCTATTTCGACAATCAGAAATAGCGAAGTCAAACCAAATGTAACGATAGCCGGATAACGCTTGGAACGCAGATAAACAAAGAGCAAAACCGTTGTCATCAGCATTGTCATCGTCACCGAAAGACCATAGGCCGCTTCCATATATTTTGACTCTTTGAAGTATATAACCACGAAAATACAGCCAATCATTAACAACCAGTTGACCTGTGGAATATAAAGCTGGCCACGAAAATTGGTCGGATAAACGATACGTTGGCGCGACCAAAAGTTAAGTCGCATCGCTTCACCGATCAACGTAAAACTTCCCGAAATCAGAGCCTGTGAAGCCACAATTGCCGCACTTGTCGCAATAAAAATCCCGAACCACAGAATTGATTTGGGAATGATACCGTAAAAAGGCGTTGGCCCTTCGAGCGGTGCACCGACCTTTTGCATTAAATATGCCGCTTGTCCCGCATAATTTAGCAATAAACAAATTTTGACGAAAATCCAACTTATACGAATGTTTTTGCGCCCGCAATGCCCCATATCCGCATACAAGGCTTCTGCACCTGTCGTACAAAGAAAAACCGCCCCAAGCAAGAAAAATCCGTGCGGATATTCAGCCAACATTCGATACGCGTAGTATGGATTGAGAGCCTTCAAAACCGATAAATCGTTGAGAGCATAAAGCAATCCTATTATCCCCAAAAAGGAAAACCAGACAACTACTACCGGACCAAAAAGTTTTCCGACAATCTGCGTTCCGAATTGTTGAAACGAAAAAATAATGATCAAAATTACAATAACAATCGGCTCAATCGGAATATCGGGGAAATCAATCCGCAAACCTTCAATCGCCGAAGAAATCGAAATTGGCGGCGTGATGATGCCATCAGCCAACAAAAACGCTCCGCCGACAATCGCCGGAAATAAAAGCCACGCCCCTGCATAACGTCTCACCAACGAATAGAGCGAAAAAATCCCGCCTTCGCCGTTGTTGTCAGCTCGCAAAGTGATGATGACGTATTTCAAAGTTGTTTGGAGCGTCAACGTCCAAAAAACTGCCGAAAGTCCGCCGATTACTAAAATTTCTTCGACCTTTCGCGTTCCCATAATTGCCGAAAAAGCATACAGCGGCGAAGTTCCGATGTCGCCAAAAACGATACCGATGGTTACTAACATTCCCGCTAAGGAGAATTTGTTCCAACTTAAATGATTTTTTTCGTGTTCCATTTTGTTTTGAATCGAAGTCTTTCTTAAATCAATTTGTCTGTGAGAATAATTTACTATTTTTTTGAGTTTTAGGCGATATGTGAGCGGCGTTTGCGTGAACAAATGCGCGAGGCTTTATTTGAGACAGCCAACGCATCGGCTAACCCCAACGATTGTATCTACTGACCAACCCCCACTTCAACTTCTTCGGTTGGCAAAACTTCGCGCAATTTTTTAGGGTTAATCGAGACTAAAAATCCGCGCTTTCCGCCGTTAAGATAGATTTTCTCCAGTTCAAAAATCGTTTTTTCGACATAAATCGGCATTTTAGTTTTGGTGCCAAAAGGCGAAGTTCCGCCAATCAGATAGCCGGTCAATTTATTGGCTTTTTCAGGCGAGGTCGGTGCCACGGTTTTGACTTTGATAAATCGCGCCAGATTTTTGGTCGAAACCTGCAAATCCCCATGCATCAGGACCATCAGCGGTTTTTTATGCTCAGTTTCAAAGACTAATGTTTTGATAATTGAATGTTCATCAACTCCCAAAACGGCTGACGAATATTTGGTTCCCCCCTTTTCGAGATAATCAAAAAGGTGCGCTTCAAATTCGATTTTTTTCTCGCGCAAAAAACGAATTGCGGGTGTCATCGGGTAATCCATAGAAACTATTTTTGATAAAAATGAAGCCCTAAAACAAGTAGTAACAAACAAATTGAACCGACATCAATCAAGGCAATTTGTTTAACCTCGGGTGAATAATTGGCCGAGCTAACAGTCAGAAAGACAAAGGTAACTTTACTAATAAGTGCCAGCGCGATCGCCAAAATTCGGTATTCCGATTTGAACGCCGCGGCAATCAGCGTAATTCCCACCAAACTCAGCAAAACTCCGCGATGCCGCATCAGGACTGTCAAACTTTCGCCTTCGATCGGCACGCCGTAAAGTTTGTTTGTTTTGGTCACGTCAAAAAACACAACCAGCGGCAAAAGATTAATGATTCCTATAATAACGAATAGTCCGGCAATGATTTTGTCTAACATTTTACTTATCTGATGAAAATGGGGCCAGCAAAAATTCCGGCGCAAATCAGGAAAATCACAAAAAATGCGAATCCGATTTGGGTAATTCATTTCGGCTTAATTTCAAAAAATCCTTGCGAGCGAAAAAAGCAAACGTCAAATTCTACAAAGAAATTTACTTGACCAAGAATCAATCGCACATCATCGGATTGGGTCCACGCAAAGACAAGATTAATCGTTTTGAAATCTGAGATTTTAGCTTGTAAAGCTATCCCTCGTGCTTCGTAATTTGCTACATTTCCGCTTAATTTGGGCAAAATCATTTGGTCTTTCCAGATTGCACCAAGTTCGATTCCGAGCGAATACGGCAACAAATTGACAGTTGAGCCTGTATCAAGTAAACCGTTTGCTTCTATAGATTTATCGTTTCGGCTGAGACTAATTGGAAGAATCGGTAAGAAATTTGATGGCCGGAGATCACTGTCTATTTTTTGATAATTAAACCGTTTCGAGTTTTGCATTTTCTTGTTCTAAAAGTTTCATCAAAGCATCGCCCGCTTCAAATGAATCATAGACTGAGTAGATTGGATAATCTTTGTTGTTATCTAATAACGATTCTTCGATAGCAATTTCATTCACCAAAAACTGAACGGCTTTTAACTTTTCTCTGTGATTTAATTGTTTTAGGTTTGGTAACATCTCTGTTAAAGTCATTTTGTTTTACCTCATAATAGCATTTTAACAAATAAAAAAAATAAAGGAACAGCAAAAATTCCAGCGCCAATCAAGAAAAGCACAAAAAATGCGAATCCGATTTTTTCAACTTTCCAAAAAATCAGTTGTTCAATCGCCCGCATCACGGCAAAAATAGAAATCGCGCCTAAGATGAAATTGCCTAATTTGGTCTGTCTCAAATCATCGGCAAAAAAGAATGAGATAAACGCTACCACCAAAAAAACATAGGTTAAACGCAAATTCAGAACCTGCATCACACCGCGATTGACGGGGTTGAGTTTTGGTAATTCGGTTTTCCACTTAAACAGTTTCCAGAACGCCAGGTGAAAAATTGCAAACGACAAACAATAAAAACCGCCGATATAAATTAAAGTGTTCATTTTCTTGAAATACTCGAACTCGATTTGCTTCGATTATATGAGACAAGTTTCATCATCTCAACCAAAACTTCCATTTTGTAGTTATAGCAATTTTCAGAAAATCCTTCTAAACTCTCAAACGAGGTTGCATAATTCGCCAAACTGTAAAAAAATCTAGCTTTAGAAGTCGAATATTTTTAGGAGATTTATGGCGATCAGTTCCGAATTACTCGAGATTTTAGTCTGTCCAAAATGCAAAACAAAGGTTGAATTAAAGCCGGACGGCAAAGCGTTGAAATGCCCAAACCCTGAGTGCGGCTTGGTTTATCCGATCAAAGACGATATTCCGGTGATGCTCGTCGGAGAAGCCAAAACAGAAAAATAAAACTGACGAATGAGCCGAAGTTTATCGTCCGCCGAACTGAATTCATCGGCTCTTTTCGGGGCCTTTAGACAACCTCGCTCAAACTTTGGGCAAAAAAGACAAGTTTGAATAATCAAATCAATTGGAAAAATGTAAAACGAATTTTGGTCGTCCGTCTGCGTTCAATCGGCGACACGGTGCTGTCCACTCCTTCGCTGATGGCGCTCCGCCGTTTTTTGCCTGAGGCTCACATTGACGTTTTGCTCGAGGATTGGGTGGCGCCCGTTTTAGAAGGCTTTGAAACCATTGATAATATTTTAACGGTGGAGAAATCAACTCAATCGCGTTTCAAAACCGCCTGGCAGCTTCGTCGCAATAAATATGATGCCGCTTTTAATCTGCACGGCGGGACAACCTCAACTTTTTTCACCTACGCCAGCGGCGCACGATATAGGATCGGTTTTGCAAATTATCAATACGCTTTTCTTTACAATCGTTTAGTGTTATCTTCGGCTGATTTTTGGCAACAGGAAAAGACGCATTCGGCCGAACAGCAGCTCGCTCTCTTAGGTTCTGTCGGCGTTCCGGTCCGGGACAAACCAAAGTCGAAATTGACGGTACTGGAAAGCAAAGTGGTTCGTAGTTCAAAACTGCCGTTCGCGCTGATTCATCCCGTGGCCGCGTTTGCGACCAAGCAATGGTCAGCCGAAAATTTTGCCGAAATAGCCGAAGTCCTGGTTCAAAAAGGTTTGCAGGTGGTGGCGGTTGGAACAAAAAAGGATCGCGAAGTTTTTGACAGATTACGTCAGTTCTCGCAAGTTCCGATTCAATGCTATGACAATTTAAGTTTGCCGCAAATAACCAGTTTAGCTTCGCGCGCCAAAATATTTGTCGGAAATGATTCGGGTATTGCACATATGGCGGCGGCGGTTCAAACCCCATCGGTGGTTATTTTCGGTTCATCAAACCGGGTGCATTGGTCGCCGTGGACTGATGCTCCGCATTCCATCGTCTTTGAAAAATTCGACTGTCAGCCGTGTCCGGGCTATGTGTGCGAAGAGTTTGGCGAGCCTCGGTGTATCCTGAGCGTCAAAACTGAAAGCGTCATTGAGGCGATCGAAAAAGTTTTGGAAACTAAAAGGTAAAAAGATGAAAAAAGAAATTTTGGAAAAATACAAATCGCAGAACGCGGTCAGTCTGGCCGCCTTGAACGAAAGCACACCTGTTTTGTTGATCTTTCTTCGTCATTTCGGCTGAACATTTTGTCGCGAAGCTGTTGCGGAAATTGCCGAAAAACGTCAAGCCCTGACAGCCAACGGAACGCAGTTAGCGTTCGTCTCAATGGCAGATGAAGAAAAAGCAAAAGATTTTTTCGCCCGTTACGGCGTCGAAGATTTACCGCGTTTCAGCG
>JANOEF010000367.1:0-9544 GCA_031413075.1 Acidobacteriota bacterium
CGTTGTAACCGATATATAAAGCCTTACCGGGGCTCGGTGTCCAGCCAAAGGTATATTGCCCGAAAACACGGTTGTTCAAAGTGTTATAATCAATCCGGGCTCTGAAGTTAACAAACCGCGAAAATTGATATGTCGAGCGAAATCTGAATATATTAGAATCAAAGGCTAACCTATTTGTATCCTCTCTTTTGAGCCGCGACTTCGAATACCCTGCGCTCAGATTCAATTTATCTGTCGGTTTCAAATCCAGTCCAACTCCAAAATCAAGACTCGTTCCAGGCCCGGGGTCGAGCGAATTGTTCGGATCAGCCAAAGCTGCCGGACTGATGCGGGGAAATCTGCGCCCGCCGCCGAAATCAAAGTCAAAACTATTTTTGAAAATGTTGAAGTCGGAGTTCAGAGCAACCCGCTTATTAAATCTTTTGAAAAAATAGCCAAATCCGCCATACTGAAAGGCTTCGCGACTCGGTGCGCCGAAAAACGCTCCGGCTTGGGTAGCATTTCGTCTCGGACCGAATTCATCTTCATAAATTTTTTCCGGTCCGATAGAAAAACCACCGCCGACTTCGGTATTTCCTTTGAGCCCCATATTCAGATTGACATCCATCCCCCAACCTTGAAACCGTCCGTCAAAATCATTCCTCACTCCAAAACTGGTGTTGATACTTTTTCGGATAATCAGCGCCTTCGGGGTTGGATTTGAACTCAGGTTGCCGTAAACAAAATTTTGCATTGAATTTGTTCGGCGCGTAAATCCCATATCTGCCCTAAAATTTCGCGAAGTCCCGTCTCCGCCAAATCCCCAGCCGAAATTTCTTGCATTGTAACTGTATTGATAGTTATACCCGACTCCGTTTCCGTTTTTATAATCTGAATTATTAGTATCCGAATTGTAAAAAAAGTTTCGCGAGGTTGAGCCTAAAATTTGCGCTCTCAACTCCGATTGCTGATTGATTTTCCAACGTCCGTCAAATCCGGCGACCTGATTGTGCTTTTCGGGATAATTATAAGTGGTCGCCAAAAAACCAATGTTCGACTCATCGCCGATGTCTCGCTTCAAACGCACCACGCCGGCAAAGGCCTTTTTATCTTTCGGATTAAAAAGCGGCTCATCTATGGCGCCGAAGATGCCAAAGGTATTTTTACCGATTTTGCCTGACAATTTGACGGCGACATCGGGGTTTTCAATTCGGCGAGTATAAACCGCCTGGATCGGAGTTTGAAAAATCTCGACTCCTTCGAGGAAAAACGGACGTTTTTCGGCGAAAAATATCGGAAAGCGCTGATTAGCCTCGACCACCGGCGCATCCGCTTCGGTATCCGCAAAATCAGGATTATAAGCAGCATCAAGCGTCACATTCGGCGACAAACTGTATTTCATCGTAAAGCCAAAATCAGGCTCGATCGGCGGATTGGAAAATTTAGTTTGGCTGACCCGTTTCCCCGTTTCTTTGAGCGTCAGGGTCGGGATAATCTCCAGAGTTCTTTCTGTCTTTATTTCATCTAAACCGGTAATTTTTCCGAATTTATTCAAAAGTCCGGGATTTCCTCGGGGCAATGGCACCCACGAATTAAATTCATCATTTAAGCGATCAATATTTCGAGCCACATTAAAGCCCCAGAATTTACCTTCACCCGCCGTGTAACGCAAGGATTTAAAGGGGATTTTGACTTCGACCGACCAGCCCCAATCTTCGATCACGCCTTTTGATTCAAACAAAACATCAACATTAAAATCCGCACCTCGTCCTTCGGTGTAAATTCCGTCGGCCTGAATACCCAACGGATTAAAGCCGAAAATGTAAGCCCGCCGTTTATCATCATAGGTGTCGAGCCAAATGCGGACATTATCTTCACCAAACACCGCATCTCGTTGGGTGACGCTGGCCCGAATTTTGTCTTTTTCATCCCAACACTTAAAAGCAATGTAGAAATGCTTTTCGTCATAGCCGATATAAACTTCGGTAGGCTTTGAGGCAGGAATATTGTCACCCGGATTGGTTTGAATCAAATCTTTCAAAACCGCTCCGCTCTTCCAGATTTCATCATCCAGTTTGCCGTCAATAACCGGCGAATTGGCGAATTTTGGAATCGTCACCGGAGACCGAACCACATTGACCAAACTCTCCGCCGGAGGGTTGGCTTCCGAACTAATGACTTCTGTTGCCGCCGGAGGTTGAGAAAAAACTCCGATCGAAAAAAATAAAACAAATAAAATAGCAAATATTTTTTGCATAAAACCTCAGAGTAATAAAAATGAGTTAAGGGATGAAAGCAAAATGCAGATAACTTTTTTAACTGTTCTATAGACGTTTTTTTTTGAAAAATAGTTTCACCCCTGCCGAACGTTTTTGCGTTTACCCTAAAAGCTCTTGCGGAAAAGATAAGAGAATTTGATAAAAAATGTGCGGTCTAATTGGGTTAACCCCGGGACTCGCGGATTAAATTCGTAGCCGTTGTGACTCCATTTGTCGCTATAACCGATATACAGAGCCTTGCCCGGACTTGGTGTCCAGCCGAAAGTGTATTGCCCGAAAATCCGGCTGCTCAGGGTGTTGTAATCAATTCGCGCTTTGAAATTAGCAAACCGCGAAAATTGATAAGTTGAACGCATCGAAAAAATATTGGAATCAAATGCCACCAATCCCGTATCATTGCGTTTGAGCTTCGTTTTGCTGAATCTGAGGTTAAGATTCAAACTATCTGTCGGTTTCAATTCGACTCCGCCATTGATGTTCCATTGGGTTCCGGTACCGGGGTCGAGGGGATTATTTGGATTCAGGAGTGCCGCCGGACTGACTCGCGGAAATCTGTCTCCCGCGCCGAAATCGAAATCAAAGGTATTCAGATCAATTTGATAATTTATATTGGCCGAAAATCGTTTGCTAAAATTCTTTTCAGCCCATACCCAACCACCGGTTTGTTTTACTGAACGACTTGGATCACCGAAAAATGCGCCTTGCCGGGTGGCGGTGCGAATCGGTCCAAATTCTTCTTCGATCAATTTTTCCCCGCCGAAATAGAAACCACCACCCGCATAGGCATTGCCTTTGAATGAAACATTACCGTTGACATTGCTGTTAAAACCTTGATACCGCCCTTGATAATCGTGTTGAAATCCCCAGTTAAAGTTTATCCTTTTCCGAATCAACAAGGCTTTTGGTTTGGGGTCAGAAGACAAATAGCCGTAGCCGTAAACCTCATTAGTATTTGTCCGACGGGTAAAACCGACGTCCGCCCGATAATCGCGGGTTCTGCCGACTCCGCCAAATCCCCAACCTTTGAGTTTGCGGTTATCGTTATATTCGTAGGTGTAAATCATCGCATTTCCCGTGCGATAGAGAGTTTGGTCTAAGTTCGGATCATAAAAATAGTTACGCGAAGTGGTGCCTAAAACCTGAGCGTTGAAAGTTTTGGTATCATCAATTTTCCAACGGAGATCGAACCCGGCGACTTGGTTATGTTTTTCGGGGAAATTATACGAAGTCCCTAAAAATCCGTAATGCGATTCTTTGCCGAAATCACGTTTGAAACGCACCACGCCAACATACGCCCTTTTATCATCTGGGTTTCCGCTAATCGGGTCGTCCACCGCCGCCATTACCCCAAACGAATTTTTGCCTATTTTTCCCGTCAATTTTAATGCCACATCGGGATTTTGAATCTGTCGGGTATTAACGGCAAAAATCGGCGTTTTGAAAATGTCCACACCTTCTAAAAAGAACGGGCGTTTTTCTTCGAAAAAGATCGGGAAGCGCTGATTGGCTTCGACCACCGGCGCATCTGCCTCGACATCGGCAAAATCGGGATTATACGCCGCATCGAGCGTGACGTTTGAACTGAGACTGTATTTGAGCGTAAAGCCAAAATCGGCTTTGATCGGCGGATTGGAAAATTTGGTCGGACTGACTCGGGTGCCTGATTGCTTGAAAGTCAATGTTGGAACCAGTTCCAAAGTGCGTTCGGCTTTGATGTCGTCTAAACCCGTAATTTTTCCGGCTTGCAGGAGAAAACCGTTGACGTTGCGGTTAATCGGCATCCACGAATCCTGTTCGTTGTTCAGCCGGGTAATTTTTCTCAGCACATGAATTCCCCACATTTTGCCTTTACCGGCCGTATAACGCAAAGATTTGAACGGAATTTTGGCTTCGATTGACCAGCCGTCCGGCAACATCACGCCTTTCGACTCCATCAAAATATCCACGTTCATATCGGTATCATTTCCGTTGTTATTGCCTTCGGTGTAAATACCGTCTCCCTGAATACCGAGCGGGTTAAACGCCAAAAGATAGCCGCGCCGCTGATCGTTAAAGGTGTCCAATAAAAATCTGACATTATCCTCGTCAAAAATACTATCTCGTTGAGCGACCGTCGCCCGCACTTTTTCCGGCTCGTCGAACGCCCGAAAACCGAGATAGAAAAACTTTTCATCATAGCCGACATAGGCGACCGACGGTTTCGAGGCTTCGCCCCCGTCTCCGGGTTGAAATTGAATAAAATCAGCCATTTTAGCCGCCGAATTCCAAATTTCATCATCAAGTTTGCCGTCAATCACGGGCGACGCGGAAAATTTCGGAACATTAAAAGGTTTTTTCTTTTCTGCCAAGGTTGGATTAGTGACGATCGGGTCATCCTTTCTAACCTCTGTGATCCCATCATTTTTAGCGACTGACTCTTTTTTAACTTCGGTTATTTTTTCGTCGGTTGGAGTTGAATTTGTAGGTTGGGCCGGCATTGATAAAACGAAAATAAAGACAAATAAAGACACGAACAGGCTTTTCATATTGCACCTCTCTTTATGAAATGAATGATATTTTTACAAATAAAGTTTGCGCTTTGAACTGAAAATTTAGTCCAAAACGGTTACGAATTGATAGAACTGCTCAGTTCCATCGGGAAAGCAAAAGGCAGAAATTACTACTTAAATGAACGTCACTTTAAAAAATTGTTTCAAAAAAAAGGCGAGAGATTTTACTTCATCCTCGCCCTTTATTGCTTAATTTGTCACTTTTAACAATTTGGAATTGCGAACTAAGATTTGTCCGTCACCAACTTCTAAATTATAAGTGACACCGCCGTTTCCGATTCGACGAGAGGTTTCAACGTCCTTAAATTCGGTCAGATTAAAACCTTCGGTATTAATTTTAGCGTTGGCTTGAATATCGGCATTGGCATCGTCCGGCAAGGTTAAAACAATCGTGCCGTCAACGGCTTTGGCGTAAAACTTACTAAATTCGCCCTCAAAAAAGCTCGTTCCATCTCCAATTTTAGAATTAACTTCGCCCTCGAAACCGATGACTCGAACCGTGGCCTCAGCCGCCGCAATCTTGAGTTTTCCATTTGAATCACGAACATTGATGGCTCCGTCGCCGCCGGTTAAATCAATGCTTCCGGTCACGCCCTCGACACGGATTTCTCTATCGGTGAGAATCCGCAGATTCGACTTTTTTGGGACAAATACCTCGATCTTGACTGCATTATTTGGAATCGTAACAACCTCTCCATCTGTATAAACCAGAATTTTACCGTCTTTTGTGATATTTTCGGTAGCGATTGAAGCACCGCTTGAATTTTGACCTGATTTCTTTAATGGAATTGCTTTAATCAGGACATTTGAATCATCGTGCGTCACTTGAAAATCAATATTCGGTTGGATTACACCGCGCACCAGTTTGGTAATTCGATATTTGACCTCCGGTTTATCCCAACCTCGCACGGAAACCGAACAATTTTTAGCATCAACCGTTACTTTCGGAGTTCCTTTAACTTGAAAAGTTTCAGATTTTTCTTCGATTCGACGACCGTTTGCCTCTTCCCAACTGATGCGGCTGAGCTCCGCCGTCGCTCTCATCAAATCCCGATTAGCTCTGAGCACATCACGATCAAGCGAACCCACGGCCTTTTTGGCCTCTTCCATCGCCAGGGCTGATTCTTTCAACGCCTGAGCAGCAATGGCCGGGGCTTGTCTGGCAATTCGCGCAGATTCAATCGCGGCCACTTTGGATGCTTCTTTGACCGATTTTGAAATTGCCTTATTAATCGTTTTGCTGTTTCCTTCCCCGACCGAAACCGTCATCCGGTCGTCATCGTCATCGGCGTCCTCGTTATCTTTGGCCGGCAACAGATTGACCACCGGCTTTAATTCCTTTCCATCCGGTTTGCGTTTGATCGAAAGCCCGCCGTTCACGCTGTCGAGAGTGATTTTGACATTTCCGTTACCGACTTTGCCGTACAGGTCACGTCCCACCCATTTACCTTTGCGAACCGGTAAACCGAATTCGTTGCTGATGCTGCCGTTGACCGTATCTGCTTTAATGGTGGCGTCCGCATCCGAAGGAAGCACTAAATTGACCCGCCCGTTGACGGTCGAAAGCGTGATTTTGCTGTTCTCATCCAACTGGTCAAAGGTCACTTCAGAAGTGCCGTTGACAGTGTCAATGTCCGCCGTTCCGCGTAAATTAGTCGCTTTGACGTTGCCGTTAACCGCGTTGGCTTTGGTGTAGTTCGTCATGTTTGAAATTGTCACCGAGCCATTGACCGTTTCGATTTCGTTCAGCATCGCCCCGCGCGGAACCATTAATTTATACTGAACTTCGAGACGGCAATAACCGCTGCAGTTCCAGTTTCGGTTGCCGTTTTTCCAACTTCCGAATACAGTTTCAATTTTCAAATATTCAGGTTTTGAACTGACTTTGATTTCGACTTCTGCGAGACGTTCCCGCGAGTTGGCGATTTTGACGGCTTCGAGCTTGACTTCGTTCCGATCCCAGGCCTCAACCACGATCGAACCGTTGACATTATCCACGCTCACCCGACCATTTGCATTTAAGGGGTAGGTCTGTTCAAAGCGTTCCGTTTCATCGCCCTCAACGACGGTCTGCGGTGTCAAAACAACTAATTGCGGCAGGTTGCCCGTCACTAGATTTTCGCTTGAAAAAATCGGAAAGCCGGTAACTGAGGCGAGGACTGTACTAAATAAAAAAGATGATAATAACCAAGACATAAAATTGCGTTCTCCTTTGTGGATTGGAATGATTTTCCGTGTAACTATTTAGAAAACACCGCCCCTCTCCAATTTGTGACAATTTTTTCGATTAAAAAATAAAAAAAGACTGAAAATTATTCATTCTTTGCTGAACAACTTTCAATCTTAGACGAGGCTGATTCAAATTTTCTTCCAGTTATTTTGATTTTTTTAGAATAATTCGCCCGCTCTGACTCCAGAGGACAATGGTTGCCTCGCCGTCGCCAATTTGCCCGCTCACTTTTTCTAAGGTAGAGCTGGCCGAACTAATATCTTTGCGAATGAATTGAAAATCAGTCGAGAATTTATTTTTTTCGGCCACGACTTCCAGGAGGCAGGACGTTTCCGACGGCACAATCAGCAAAATTTGTCCGGTTGTATTATTAAATTTATACTGACCGTCACTTAATACACCGCCTGTAAATTTTATCAACCCGGTCACGGAATTGACCTCAACCATGGCGTGTCCGACGGCCTGCAAAGTAATCGTTCCGCTATTGGTTTTTGACTTAAAAATGTCCCCGACCCTGTCTGATTCGACCTTATTGACCAAAATACTCCCGTTGACGCTGTCCAAATTTATCGAACCGCCGGAGTTTTCAACCGAGATGTCGCCTTCAAAAGTTTTAACCTCCACGCCTTGTTCAATGTCCCTGATTTGAACATCTCCCTCGTTGTTTCGAATCACCACTTTCATGATGGATTCAACGGTCAGCATGGTTTCAATCCCTTCAAATTTACTGAGAATAGCGCCTCTCGGCACATCCAATTCGATTTCGCCCGACAAACAGGGGTCAAGGTCGCGCCCCTTATCTTTTAGCGGGTCAAAGCCTAAAACCCGAACCCAAACCGGCTTGTTTTGAGCATTTTTCTTGAGGACTTTGAACCCGGCTTTACTGCCGCGATTGACAAAAACTCTGATTTCGTCTCGATCCCAGCCATTGATGCGAATCTTTCCCTCGGAAACGCACATCTCAATATTGACCTTGCCTTCAACCGCGATGAATTTTTCAACCGGCCAATCATCATCATTTTCCATTCTTTGACCTTGACGCCCGGTTGGCATCTCGGCAATCGGGCTCAATTCGTTCGGGGCAATAATTGGATACGCGGGCGGTGCTTCTGAATTTACCTTTGGTTTTGGATGGATTTGCGAAGTCGGGACAATTATTGGCTGGGCAACCGCAAAGGCCGAAAATAAGGCGACAAGGAAAAGAAACCCGAAAAATTTCAAAATTTTTTGCTTTGTCAAAGTCTCTTTCCCCTTGTTCATAATTAGTCTAAACTCGCCATCATCTCGCTTCTCTCCGAGACTGAATTTAAGAGTTCAACCTTGTTTTGATAAGAATTGCGTAAAATCTGTTTGGCGGCTTCATTCTTTGGATTTTTGCGGACTTCTTCCCGCATTCGTTTGATGGAATCGTTGATAACGGCCATATCTCTTTCGTATGAAATCCGAGACGAGGCGCGTAACACGCTGTCTTTTTTATCTTTAACCGTATTTTCCAGCGTCGCGATCGTCTTTATGTAAGTCTCTTCGCCATCTACAAATTCTTTTGGATTTTGGATTTTGAGCTTTGGACTTTGGACTTTGGACTTTGGACTTTGAATTTCCAGTTCAGGTTTATAAATTACTTGGTCAGTCTTTGGTGCACCTGATTTTTGAATTGGCGGGGCGGAATCAGTTTGATCAGTAAATGTCTCAACCATCACCGGAATGGATTCAACGGCTGGCTTAACAACCGCCACATCGTCATTATTTGGCAGAGGTTGTTGATTTCTCAGGCTCAGGACAGCGGCAAAGATTCCAAAAACAATTAAGAGCGAGGCCAAGGCCGCGAAGGTCGGGTTTGAAAACAAAGAAGCCAAACCCGTAATTTTTTGCCAAGGTGAAACCTTTGGTTGTTCATAATTGGAAATAGCCTGAAAAACATTGGCGCGAATTCGTTCGGTTGGAACCAGCGAATCAAATTCTTGCCCGAGAATTTCAAAGGCAAAAGCTGATTCTTCTTCAGATGCTTGTAAAAGAAGCGCGCAATCGTCGCACAAGGCGACGTGACGAGCAACATTTTCGAGCAAATCGGAAGCGAGTTCGCCATCTAAAAAGGCTTGAATTGTTCCTGCATCAAAGCATTTATCTTTCATACATCCCTCCCGATTTTACCATAGAATCTGACAAATTCTTTGCGAGCGCGTGCCACAAATTGTCCGATACTCGTTTCATTGAGCGAAAGCGTTTCCGCAATCTCTTTATAACTCAATCCTTGTTGTTTCAACACCAAACAACTCCTCAACGGCTCTTTCACCTTTTCTAAAGCGCGTCTCACTTCTGTGGCCTGTTCGCGCTTTTCATAATCCAACTCCGAATCAAAAACTGCATATTCTTCCGTCTCTTTGACGTAGCTTTCTTCTCTGACGTTTGCCCGAATGTTTCCGCGAATAGCGTTGCGCGAGAGATTCATCGTCACCCTGATCAACCACGGACGGAGCATTTCAGCGTCTTTGATGTCTCGTTCTTGC
>JANOEF010000368.1:0-1731 GCA_031413075.1 Acidobacteriota bacterium
GGCGATTTGTTCGGCTTCTGCGGCAGTTTTGGCAAACCTGATTCCACCCGAAGCCGCCCGCGAGGTTGAATGAATTTGCGCTTTAACGACCACTTCGCCGCCAAGTCGTTTGGCAATTTCTCTCACTTTGTGTGCTGCAAACGCAACTTCGCCGTGCGGGATTTCGATTCCGTTTTCGGCTAAAATTTGCTTTGCTTTGTATTCGTGTAATTGCGCCATTTCGATTTTGGATCGGGGATGTCGGATTTGGGATTGTCTTTCGCAGACACTTAATTTTTGACCACAAGTTTCATCAAATCGCTGACATCTTCAATCTTTTCAATATTATAAACTGCATCATAAACTGCTTCACTTTGCTTTTTATCTAAAATTCCTTCGGCTAAAACCTCAAATTTTTGCTTCAATTCGGCACTTGAAAGCGGGTCTCGCGGGTCGCCTTTCGGGTAATTTCTTTCTTTCGTCAACTTCTCGCCGTTTTTCAAAGTTATAACCACTCGACAAGGTTGTTCAGCCGGGAATCGAGTTTCAAATGAAGGTTCAAGTACTGCTTTGACCTTCGGAACGGTTGCTAAAATTTGTGCGTCCTTCAAACTTTCGGGCGAAAAATCCAGCGGAGTCAAACTACGGCGAACTGTTGCCGCAGCGATGCAATAGGGAAGCGAATGGTCGGCAGTTTCGCGGGAATCAATGATATATTTTTTCTCGTCCGCCAAAATTTCCGCTGCTCGTTTCAAGGTTGCAATCTCAATCAACTCAATACTTTCAGGCGACAGATCATTTTCAATTACCAAATCTAAAACTGCCGAAAGCGGAGCGTGAGTCAATGCTTCGCAGGGAAAAGGTTTGATTGAGCAATCTACGATTTTGAAAGTTTTGCCCAGATTATCTGTCAACACTTCGGGTTTCCACTCTTCGCCAATGGTTTCAAAAAGTCCTTCGCGTCCTTCAAAAATTGGAGTCGTGCCTTTGTAACCTTTTTGGGCGATGAGGGCGGCAAAAATTCCGGCTTCGGTTGCCATCGGGTCAACCGTATTTTTCATCATGGTCAGAGTTCCGGCGGTGACGGCACCTAAGGTCGTGTTATGAGAACCCGAAATCCCGATTGCATTCGTGATTTGGTCAGCGTTCAGGCCGAGCATTTTACCGGCCACCACCGGCGAAACAAATTGGGTTAAAGTGGCATGATGCAAACCCAACTCGCGCACCCCTGGGAACGCCGCTTCCATCATCCGCATTTCGAGTTCGTAGGCAATGACAGTTGCCAAAATCAAATCTTTTCCGCTCCGCTTTTCGCGCTCAGCGACACAAAAAGCGGCCGGCAATAAATCCGATGGATGCGACGGGTCTTGTTTCCAATAAACGTCATTGTAATCCAGCGCGCGAATAGCTAAGCCGTTGATAAGACTTGCGCTTCGGACATCAGTTTTGAGATTCGATCCAATCACTGAGCATTCCGCCCGTCCGCCGATTTCGCATCGTCATCAACGAACAGAATGCTTGGTCTAACTGACTCAAGTGTCATGGCACTTTGCGACTCGCTCCTTTGACTGGTTGGCCAAATCCAATCGTTATTTATCTACTGGCAAGATTTTATCTAGCATCAATAGCTCAAAGGTTTCTTTCACAAATCCCTGCAATGGTTTGACCATCAAGACCCCTTTTTCTGCCTTTAGGCGCTTGTAGCACATCAGAACTTTACCGACGCCGTAGCTATTAATTATCTGGACTCCG
>JANOEF010000369.1:0-1811 GCA_031413075.1 Acidobacteriota bacterium
AAGGGCAGTTCCAAAAATTAAGTTTGATAATAACTGAAAACCAGATAATCCCCTAAAAGCAGTTTGAGAGTTTTCAAAATAAGGGGTTAGAAAATATCAGAGAAAGGCGTTACAAAACAGCTAAATTGTTGTATAACATAGGTATTATGACAAGCAAAAAGCAATCTGAACGCGGCTTATTCGATGATTTGGAGCAATTAGAAAGATTGAGCCAATTGCGAGACCCATTAGAGAAATTGAGTCAGCGGATTGATTTTGAGGTTTTTCGGGAGACGCTCAATGGGATTTATAAAAAAACCGATCCCAAAAGTTCGGCGGGAGCGAAACCGTTTGATTATGTCTTAATGTTCAAGATTATAGTTTTGCAACGATTGTATAATTTGTCAGATGAGCAGATGGAATTTCAACTAACGGATCGGCTCACATTTCGGCGATTTGTGGGGTTGGAGTTGAGTCATAAAGTGCCTGACCACAACACGATATGGACGTTTAAAGAGAAGTTGAAAGTCAATGATAACGAGCGAAAACTGTTTGATTGTTTTTATGCAGAGTTAGAAAAAGAGCAATTGATTGTATCCAAAGGGAAGATGGTGGATGCGAGTTTTCACGAAGTTCCAAGGCAAAGAAATAGTCGAGAAGAAAATAAAACTATCAAAGAAGGCAAGATTCCCGAAGACTGGGAAGAGGAAAAAAACCAGAAAAAATTATCGCAAAAAGATACGGATGCGAGATGGACGAAGAAAAATAACATCAATTATTACGGGTATAAAAACCACCTCAAAGCAGACGTGGGGAGCAAATTGATAGATGATTACACGGTGACAGCGGCAAATGTTCACGATTCGCAGACTTTGGAAAGATTGCTTAGTGAGAAAGATGAAGGGCAAGATTTGTATGGAGATGCGGCATATGTGGGGCAAGAAGAAACGATAGAAAAAGTAAAGATGACGAACTTAATCCACGAAAAAGGCTACAAAAATGCGCCGTTGACAGATGAGCAAAAAGAAAGCAATCGAGGAAAATCAAAGTATCGAGCAAGAGTTGAACATATTTTCGGGTTTGTGGAAAACAGTATGAACGGAGCCGAAATGAGATGTATCGGAAAAGAGAGAGCCGGAGTGGTGATTGGAATCACAAATTTAGTCTATAACATTTGTCGAGCAGTGCAGTTGAAAATAAATATGTTTGGGGAGAAGTGTGTCCAAACGGCAATTTAGGTAAAAAAGCTCGACTAAAAGGCGGAAATATCCGCCAAAATGAGACAAAAAAGACAAAAATGAGCAAAAAATTGAGTGAACTAAAACTTGAAGAATAAAAATATCAAGAAAACTGGAAAGAGGACTTCAAAAAGAGTATTTTTGGAAGCCCCCATAAGTTCTCAAATAAAACTTTACACATTCAAAAGCAAATATAAGTTCTCAAATAAAACTTTACACATTCAAAAACGACAAAGTTTTCATTATGTGAAAAATCGCAAGTTTGACGCTCATTGATTATTAAACCTTTATCCTCTGGATAAATTAATTTTTGTTTTTCAAAATCTACTTTGAGGCTTGCACCTATATCGTCAAATTGTTTTGTAAAAATGTTATCGTTTTGCTCAAAGGTTAGTGTGGAAAGGAGTTTTTTTAAATTATCTTTGGTTATCATTGATAGGCTAACTAAAGTTTAAATGAGTTTGGCAACCGTTTGGCAACCAAAACGGAAAAGGCAGGTTTTGCACCCGCCCTAAGTTATTAATTCTAATGGTGGCTTGGGACGGGGTCGAACCGCCGACACGCGGATTTTCAGTCCGCTGCTCTACCAACTGA
>JANOEF010000370.1:0-7268 GCA_031413075.1 Acidobacteriota bacterium
AAGGTAAAGACATAACCTTTTATCCTACTTTGATATTCGGCAACTTACAACTTGTTCGATTTTGGGTTTTTGATTTTGGATTTTGGATGGATGAGCTAACTGTGTTTTCTAAGCTCTATCGCCTTGAGAGGTAAAATTAAAAAGCACTCAAACTTTTATCAAATTACTTGTAAATAAATCCGTAACATCTTGCAGACTATAAAAAAATTGCCAGTTGATAATGTAGAAACGACCCGCCAAAGTTCGATCATTTCCCCCAAGCCTGTTATTTCTCCAAGCGAAACCTACGATCCCGAAAATACCAGCGATGAATAAATACATTACTCCAGAATAAGTTGCTTTGCTTTCGAGTTTTTTATAAGCAGGTCAGCAAAAGTTTTGCGACAGATTGAAAATAAAGAAAAGTTGGCAAATAGTTGATTAACTTTGGTTTTGGGGGGTTCTTCATTGTCCATTGTCCATGGTTAATTGTGCATTGGTGCTTACATGGAATCCAATATTCGCTTTTCCTCATTTGTACCCGTAAATGAATTTAAGAATTTTTGACTAAGAACCTTCGATTCTTAACCATGCGGAAAGATAAAGCAAGTTCCTTTTATGGGTGGTGACACGGTTCAGATTTACTTTGCGCCTGATTTTTGTAGTAATTCGATGACTTTCGGCAATTTTAATTCTTTTGCTAAATCCAAAGCTGTTTGACCTTCCTTATTTTTGATGGTGATGTCTGCACCGGCTTCTACCAGCAATCGAATACTGGTCATCAGATCCTCCAATTTCTTGGCTTCTTCTTTTTTATATTTTTGATCGTCTTCGCTTTCAGGCTCCGTAGCGTCCTTGTCTTCATCTTCTTCCGAAGGAGGTGAAATAGCTAAAATAGTCAGTATCAGCGGCGTATTTCCGTCCATATTAACCTCGTTTAGTTTGGCACCAGCCACAATCAACAATGAAATTATTTCGGCTTTAGCATTATGCAAAGCAGTCAAACCTGAAAGGTGCGATTGATAATTAACATCAGCCCCTTTTTTGATCAGCAGTTTAACGACTTCGACATCATCGGCAATCAATAACGGCGGATAAAACGTATTCCCGTGACCATTGACATCCGCTCCGGCATTGATGAGCGCGATGGCAATCTGACGTTTGGCTTGCGGGTGATCCGGGTCATCACCTTGCCACATCATGACATTCAAAACGGGTGTCCGAAAACTAAGATCCTGGTCTATCGCATTCGGGTTTGCACCTTGCGCCAGAAGTTTTTTGACCTCTTCGACATTTTGGGCTTTGACGGCGGCGATTAATTTGGTATCAAGCGGGTTAGTTTTCGGTTTAGAGGCTGGAACAGATTTCGGCTTTTTCTTTGGTTGGGCGAATGACGTAGGGGCAGAAAAGACAAAAAGTGATAAAGCAACAAAAAACATGACTAATATTTTTGTAAGATTGAAGGATTTTAAGTTGAAATACATAACAAATACTCCGTTGTTATTCTCATTGATATTTAATTTTTAAGGTCGTCTGAATATATCGCCCAAAGTCTTTTATTTACTTCTTTGGCAATGATATATGCGGTTCTGCCTTTTTTGTCCTTAATGTCCTTTTTTGCCCCGGCTTTTACCAATTTTTCGGTTGAAAAAAGTAAGTCTTTGGCAACGGCACGCATTAGTGCGGTCATTCCTTCATAGTCTTGAGCGTTGATGTCCGCGCCGAAATCAAGCAGCAGCGTCACAGTTCCTATATCATCATTATCAGCAGCAATCATTAGTGCAGTTTCCCCTTTTTCATTTTTGCCCTGATGAACACCTGTTTTGAGAATCTCGGCAACCTTTTGTCTATTTTTTCCTGCCACGGCTTTGAATAGTGCTGTTTCTTCTTCTGACATTTTTGAGACCGGCATCTTCATACCATCGAAATATTCTTTAGTGGTAAGCGAAAGTGCAATAGCGAAGGCGGTTTTTTCCTGCTTATATTTTTGGGCTAAAAAAAGTGCAGTTTCTCCGTCATTATTAGTTAGATTAGGGTCTGCTCTATTTTGTAAAAGCAGTTTGGTGCTGGCCAAATCACCTTTTCCCGCCACCAGCATCAAAGCAGTATAGCCTTTATCTGATTTTTTATTTGGGTCTGCACCGGCTTTTAAAAGTGCTGCGATGATCTCAGAACGCACATTATTAGCCGCATAATGTAATTCAGTTGCCTGCAATTTAGTCTCTTTATCCACTATTACATTTTTAGTTAAAAGAAATTTGACTACTTCAACATCTCCCTTATCGGCGGCGATATGCAAAGGCGTATGACCCTCTAAATTAACACTATTGATATTGGCTCCGGCATCAAACAGAATTTCAGCGGCTTCCTTTGAAGTTGCATAAAAAAGAGCAGTTGCGCCATAAAGATCAGTTCGTTCAAGTCTGGCTCCTGCTTTCACCAGGGCTTTGACCAGCTCAATATTGTCTTTATTCAGGGCGATCATGAGCGGAGTTGCATGTTCTTTAAAACTTTTGTCGATAAAGTCAATATAAGCACCTGCTTTTAATAATTCCAAAGCCTGGCTGGTATTTTTATCCCATATCGCTTGCATAAGTTGTTCGGCTAGTGCTTTTTCTTTAACTATTTTCGCTTCTAGTTTTTCCTGAATTGCCGTCGGAATGCCTAAAATTTCCGTTATATTTTCTCCGTTATCATTTTGGATGATGGCTTTTGTCTCCGGTCGAAGCAATAACTCGATCAACGAACCATGCAATGTTTTGGCCGCTATCATTAACGGAGTATTGCCCGAAGAATCCTGAGCATTGACGTTGGCCCCGGACCATAAAGCCATTTTGACCGCTATATCATCACCTTTTCGACAGGCTTCAAAAAGTTTTGAATCAATACCATCCTGCGCCGATTTTGACTGAGCGTTTATCACGGAAAAAGTAGCCAAGGTTAGCACCAAAAATATTACGAACAGTTTTGGATATTTCATATAGTTTTCCTTGTTTAGTATTCAAGCTCTTTTAGCCGGAACGACATAAGTATTCCAGTTCCTTCCTTGGCGATGCTCAATGCCGTTCTGCCTTTTTTATCTTTAATATTCTTTTTCGCTCCTTTTTCGAGCAAAATAGTAGTTGCAGTATTTAAATCTTTAGCGACTGCCCGCATCAGCGGAGTCATTCCTTCATTATCCTGGGCATTGATATCCGCACTATAATCGAGCAAGAGTCCCATCACCAACATATCTTCATGATCCGTAGCGATCATCAGCGGAGTTTCGCCTTTTTCATTTTTGACATTGGGTGGGAAGCCGGCTTTGAGAAGATACAAAACCGTTTCCGCATTATTCTTTTTGGATACCGCTTCCATCATAAGCGTGGTTTGATCCGAGTCAATTTTTTTCATCCTTTCAGAGGCTTCTTTCTTCAATTCAGAGACGGTGGGGGTCGTCGGCTGAGCTTTCTCAGTTTTTTGGAGAACTGCGATGATTTGAGTTTGATTGGATTTGAGAGCTTTCGTCAGCGCGGTGTCGCCATTATCGTTAATAAAATATGTATCTACTCCATTTTGTAAAAGTAGATTTGTGCTGGCTAAATCCCCTTTTCCCGCCGCAACCATCAATGGTGTATAGCCTTTATCTGCTTTTTTATTAGGGTCAACGCCGGACTTTAAAAGAATCGGGACAAGTTCAGGATACTCGGTATCTATGGCAATATGCAGAAGATTCGCCTGAAATTTGTTTTCTTTATTGGCATTGGCATTTTTAGATAAGAGAAACTTAATCATCTCCCCATCCCCCGCCTTAGCAGCATAATATAGGGGTGACTCACCATCAAGATCGGCACTATTGACATCGGCTCCTGCGTCAATCAACAATTGGACAATGTCAATATTTTTTGAAGTCGCCGCCACCATAATCGGTTTTCCTCCGTCTTTGAGAGTCGCATTGATGTTTGCGCCTGCATCAAGCAAAAGTTTGAAATTTTCCAACCGCTTCATAGCATAAAAAAGAGGAGTTCTTCCCAGATTATCAGCCCGTTCAATCCTTGCACCGGCTTTCAAAAAGGCTTTCGCCAGTTCAAAATTTCTTCTATCCAAGGCGACCGTCAGCGGAGTTGCGTATTCCTTGATGCGTTTGTCAATGAAGTCAATGTATGCCCCTTGTGCCAAAAAAGCTAAAGCCTTGGCGCTGTTATTATCGAAGATGGCTTGAATAAGTTGTTCCGATAGCGGTTTTTCATAATCTATTTTCGCTTGAAGTCTTTTCTCAATGGCAGTGGAACGAACTGGCAAAAAATCTATCGCATTTTCTCCTTTATCATTCTGCATAATTGCTTTGGCACCGGATTGAAGTAATAGATCAATCAATTGTTCATTATCTTTTTGCGCCGCGAACATTAACGGAGTATTGCCGTCAGAATTTTGAACATTAACATTTGCACCGGCCTTTAAAGTAGCTTTGGCCAAGGTTATATCGCCCTCCTGACAGGCTCTCAGAAGCGCATCATCGGCTCGCCTTTGCTGACGGGCTTCGGTTCGCGTTGGCTGAGTGCCTGGCGTTTGGGCAAAAGCAAATATCAAACTGAAAACAGATATTTGAGCCAATAATAAGAATGATTTTTGAATGAAACGCATAAAATTTCTCCTCTAATTTCTAAGGTTGAACGCCTAATCCCCGAAGTTCTTTTTTTGCATCCTCGTCATTCGGTTTGATCTGCAAAACCTTTTTGAAATCGGCAATTGCCTGTTCGCGCTTGCCTTTGACCTTGTAACTTAAACCGCGATAGTAATAGTGGCTTGCCTTATTCGGTTCAAGTTCAATTGCTTTATCAAAATCAGCAAGGGCTGAATCATAATCTTTTTTGGAGAAATAAGCGGCACCTCGCACATTGTATATCTCTGCATATTTCGGATTTAGTTCAAGCCCTTTTTTAAAATCAGCAAAGGCTAGATCCGGCATTTGCTTTTGCACATAGGCAGTGCCGCGATAGAGATAATTTTCAACCCTTTCCGGTTCTAGTTCAATTGATTTATTAAAATCAGCAAGTGCCGAATCGAAATCGTCTTTTTCCGCGTAAGCATATCCGCGAAGTGTATAATATGGCGCAGCCTTTGGAGCAAGTTTTACTAAACTATTGAAATCGGTAATTGCCAGATCCATTTTTCGCTGATTTTGATAAATCAGTCCCCGATAGGCATAGCAACTCTCACTATAAACTTTAGTCAGTCGAATACATTCGGTAAATGACTGAATTGCCGCCTCGAAATTGTTGTTATTCATTTGCTCTATGCCAAGGCTTGTATAATCATCATATGTTTTAGGGGAAGCAGTTTGAGCCTGTGTCTGACAGTCAATCAATAAAATAATTGCTAGTATAAAAAGTAGATTAATTGATAATGATTTAACCGATATTTTCATGTTTTTCTCCAATCAATAAAATTTCATTAAAATTAGCTTCTCATCTAAAATCGCAAAATTTTAGATCGAAAAGGGACAGGCTTGAAAAAAAATATTTTGAAATTGTTGTTTATAAGTTAAAATCCGAGCCATGAGCGTAAGAGTGACGCAATTATTGAAAAGTTTGCAAACAGGCGACAAAACTGTTCTGGATGAACTTTTTCCGCTTGTTTACAGCGAACTTAAACAATTGGCGGCAATACAACTGAGAAATGAACGTGAAAATCATACACTCCAACCGACTGCGCTTGTCCACGAGGCTTATTTGCGCCTGATCGAACAACATTCGGTTGATTGGCAAAACAGAGCGCATTTTTTCAGCATTGCTTCCGAAATGATGCGCCGGATTTTGGTCAATCATGCCGTTAATCATGAGGCTAAAAAACGCGGTGGCGGAGAAACAAAAATTGCTCTGGATGAAGCCGTCAGTTTTGCCAACAAGCAAGAAATTGACTTAATAAATTTGGACGCGGCATTAACAGATTTAGCCAAACTTGATTTGAGACAGGCCCGCATCGTCGAAATGAAATTTTTCGGCGGACTTTCGACCGAAGAAATTGCATCAATTCTGGAAATTTCCGAGAGAACCGTCAAACGCGAATGGCGGTCAGCAAAAATCTGGTTGTTTGAACAGTTAAAAGTTGCGACCTAGCCAAAGATTTATGTCAACAAAAAATTCAGCCAAAAGGTGGAAACAGATTAAAGAAATCTTTGCCGAAGCGGTAGAACTGCAACTTATTGAACGCCCAAAATATCTCGACTCTGTTTGCGGAAATGATTCCGAATTGCGCGAATCCATCGAAAAAATGTTGGTAATTGATGATAAAGCTGAATCGTTTTTAGAAGAATCACCACTTGCCGCACTCGAAAAATCAAATCCCGAAGAATTAACAAATCATCATCTCGGTTCATACAAATTGCTCAAAGAAATCGGGCGCGGCGGAATGGGCAGAGTTTTTTTGGCAGAGCGCAATGACGAGGAATTTAAGAAAAAAGTTGCCGTCAAAATCGTCAAACGCGGAATGGACACCGACGACATCTTACGCCGTTTTCGCCACGAACGCCAAATTCTTGCCCAGCTTGAACATCCGAACATCGCCCATCTCATTGACGGTGGCACAACCGAAGACGGCTTACCCTTTTTTGTAATGGAATATGTTGAGGGCGAGGACATAATTTCATATTCCGATTCGCACAATCTCGGCATCAACGAACGCTTAAAACTATTTTGCGAGGTCTGTGCGGCCGTCCAATTCGCTCATCAAAATTTGATTGTCCATTGTGATTTGAAGCCTTCAAATATCATCATCAATCAAAATGGCATGCCTAAATTGCTTGATTTCGGAATCTCAAAATTGTTGACTGCAACTGATGACAAAGGCACAGTTACTTCTTTGGGAATGATGACTCCCGCCTACGCCAGTCCCGAACAAGCAAACGGAAAAAATGTCACAACTGCAACTGACGTTTATTCGCTCGGCGTGGTGCTTTACGAATTGCTGACAGGGCAAATGCCATACAAATTTGATTCAAATAATCCAAACGAAATGGCGCAAATAATTTCGTCCACCGAGCCGAAAAAACCTAGCACAGCAGTTCATGAACCAAACAATCCAAACTCCAAAATCCAAAATCCAAAATCGTTACGGGGTGATTTGGATAATATTGTGTTGTTGGCTTTGCAGAAAGAGGTAGAAAGACGTTACGTCTCAGTTGAACAATTTGCCGAAGATCTTCGCCGTTTTTTATCAAATCTTCCCGTGCGGGCGCAAGCTGATACGTTTGTCTATCGCGCCACAAAATTTATTCAGCGCAATCGAGTTGGAGCAGTTGCCGCCCTTTT